>JAAYFB010000250.1 GCA_012728465.1 Proteiniphilum sp.
ACCTAAAAACAATCTACAATAGCTAATTACTATTGTTTCTATATTTTCTCAACTGTCGTTTCAGCTGAAGCACTCTTTGTATCCCTGAATGCGAGTGCAAAGATAGGCAAGTTTTTAACAATAGCAAAACCTTTGATGTTTAATATCAGAAGATGTATCAAAATAAAAATGAACGAAGCTGATTTACACATTATATATATGGTGCAGATTATATGAAGCAAAAATTTTTGTAATTCATGCATTAGGGAGAGACAAACGGGAGTAAATATGACTTTTATAGCTTCGTGGGGCAAAATACTTTGGCGTATTATTATACGAATAGTCAAACATCAGTGAAAAGAGTTTGAGGCACACCATTAGTAGAACAATATAAAATTAGTATCAATATTAATCACTTAATGGCTTAATCGAAATAAGAACAAATAAAACATAATGCAAAAGCACAACTCAAGCAGATAGCATAACTTTAGCAAATTAGTCGAAAATGTAGGCTAAGTCATTTTTTTGTAGCAAACAATCTCATTATATTTGCCGATTGAATTGGATCTTATGAAGATTAATAAACAAATAGAACTAAAAGGGGTACGCGTCAATAATCTAAAGAATATTGATGTTGTGATTCCAAGAAATACATTCACAGTAATCACAGGGCTTTCGGGTTCGGGCAAATCGAGCCTAGCGTTCGACACACTTTATGCAGAGGGCCAGAGACGATATGTGGAGAGCTTGTCCTCATACGCTCGTCAGTTTTTGGGTAGGATGAACAAACCCGAAAGCGACTACATAAAAGGCATTCCTCCCGCAATAGCCATTGAGCAAAAAGTAAATACTCGAAATCCACGATCTACTGTTGGAACCTCAACCGAAATATACGAATACATAAGGCTACTATTTGCTAGAGTAGGCAAAACAGTTTCGCCTATATCAGGCGAGGAGGTTAAAAAGCATAACGTTAGCGATGTGGTGTCGAAGATGAAAGAATATCGAGAGGGCACAAGACTAGCGATATACTCGCCCATTCAGCTAAGAAACAATAGAAATCTTGCCGAGCAATTAGACATATTGCTTAAAGAAGGATTCTCCCGAGTGGACGTAAATGGAACATTTTATCGAATTGACGAACTACTTGAAGAGCAAGATAAGATGCCTAGCCTAAATGACATTATGTTAGTTATCGACAGACTATCATGCTCGAGCGACAAGGCTACAATAAATAGGTTTTCTGACTCAGTAGAAACAGCATTTCTAGAAGGAAAAGGTGAATGTACCGTAAGATTTTGGGCACCAGATGGTACAGAAGATTTTCTATTTAGCAACAGATTTGAGGCTGATGGGATGACATTTGAGGAGCCATCCGACTTAATGTTCAACTTCAACAGCCCTGTAGGTGCTTGTCCCACTTGTGAAGGATTTGGCAAAGTAGTGGGTATCGATGAAAACTTAGTAATACCCGACAAAAGCCTATCAGTGCACGAAGAGTGCGTGCAGTGCTGGCGTGGAGCAGTGATGGGCGAATGGCTTAAAGAATTTGTAATGAATGCTCATAAAGCTGACTTCCCAGTTCACCGAGCATATTTTGACTTGTCTGACGAAGAGAAAGATATTCTTTGGAGAGGTCGACACGATCTTGGCATTTATGGTATTGATGATTTCTTCAAAATGCTAGAAGATAATCTATACAAAATTCAATACAGAGTGATGCTTGCTCGTTATCGTGGTAAAACTATTTGCCATACGTGCAAGGGTACACGATTAAAGAAAGAGGCTAGTTATGTAAAGATTGGTGGAAAAAGCGTGAGCGAATTAGTGATACTACCAATTACCGACTTAAAGGCGTTTTTCAATAACCTTGTGCTTAGCGATACCGATACTGCAATTGCAAAACGATTGATGACCGAAATTAACAATAGAATTGACTTCCTTGTTGATGTTGGACTAGGATATCTTACCTTGAATAGGCTCTCAAATTCCCTTTCGGGTGGAGAAAGCCAACGAATCAACTTAGCCTCATCGTTAGGTAGCAGTTTGGTTGGGTCTCTATACATTCTCGATGAACCAAGTATTGGACTTCACTCAAAAGACACTTACCTATTGATAAAAGTGCTAAAGCAACTTCAACAACTGGGCAACACAGTGGTGGTGGTGGAGCATGACGAAGATATAATACGAGCAGCTGACTATATTATAGACATCGGTCCCAAAGCAGGACGACTTGGAGGAGAGGTGGTATATCAAGGTGATGTGTCAAATCTAACTAAGAATAGCAATAGCTATACGGTGAAGTACCTGACTGGAGAAGAAAAAATCGAATTGCCCGAAATTCGTAGAAAATGGAACAACTTCATAGAAGTAAAGGGTGTTCGGCAAAATAACTTGAAAAATATAGATGTCAAGTTCCCGCTAAATGTGATGACTGTGATAACAGGAGTAAGTGGATCGGGCAAGTCGTCACTTATAAATAATGTGTTGAACAATGCGCTTCAAAATCATTATAAAGGCATTGCATTAGAATATACGGAGTTTGGCTCAATAGGTGGTGATATAGATTTGGCTAAGTCAGTAGAATTTGTAGATCAAAATCCAATAGGACGATCATCTCGCTCAAACCCTGTAACGTACGTAAAGGCATATGATGAAATAAGGAAACTATTCTCCGAGTGCCCACTCTCAAAACAGATGAAATATACTCCTGCCTTCTTCTCTTTTAATGTTGATGGAGGCCGATGCGAAGAGTGCAAGGGTGAAGGAACAGTCACAGTTGAGATGCAGTTTATGGCTGACATCAATCTTGAGTGTGAATCATGCCATGGCAGGAGATTTAAGTCGGATATCTTAGATGTACAATACAAAGGCAAAAGCATCCATGATGTTTTGGAAATGACTATTGACGAAGCCATTGATTTTTTTGGCAAACAAAAAGGCAAAACAGAGCAGCGAATTGCCAAACGTATGCAACCCCTACAAGATGTGGGGCTTGGATACATTAAACTAGGTCAATCTTCTTCAACTCTTTCTGGTGGTGAAAACCAGAGAGTGAAACTTGCGTATTATCTTGGTGAAGAAAAAACCGAGCCTACAATATTCATCTTTGATGAACCTACAACAGGTCTCCATTTCCACGATATCAAAACTTTATTGACTGCGCTAAATGCCCTTATTGATAGAGGACACACTGTTATAATTATTGAACACAATATCGATGTTATTAAATGTGCTGACTATGTAATTGATTTAGGGCCAGAAGGTGGAAACAAAGGTGGCAACATCGTAGCTATCGGCACACCCGAAGAGGTGGCTAATAATGACAAATCATTTACGGGACATTTCTTGAAAGAGAAATTGAACTGTTGATATTAAATCTTGATTGAATAGTTGTCCAGTTGTTGCTAAGCTGCTCGTTAAGTCGATTACAGTTGAGTAACAACTGGAACTATAATTAAGTACCTGTTGATAACTTGTTAGTAGTTTATCAAAACCATGTTCATATCATGTTATATTCTTAGTGATAACCCAATTTAGGGCACAAAAGTGAGGAGTATTGTTGATAACTAAAATATATTTCTCAAAATCCAGTACGCAAATATCCCCACGAGAACAAAAATTGCAGAATACTTTCCAAAGAATATCTTTTCTAATTTAGGAAACCGTCCTTTACCTCCAAAGTATTCCAAGTAAGCACCCAACAATATGTATGGTATTGCAAACAATATAAAGGCGTTATGTCTGAATGCTTCTCCAAACCTAAAATGCAGAAAATTATGAATTGCCCGTTGCGTTCCGCATCCTGGACATTCATAGCCAGTGGCAAGCAAAAAAGGGCATTGAGGGAATATAGCTACAGATTCTGGGTCGAATACATAAAAAACAAAAGCTACCACCACGAGCACTGCACTCGTGATGACAGCAATAACTATCTTTTTATTTCTACCCACTTATGAAGCAAACTATAATCAATAATTGTAAATGCTATATGCTCCATCATTCACAATCTGAGCAATTTCATTTAAGAAATCACCTTTCATCATTGTTATAAACATAGCTACATAATAAACGACACCTACAATCAAACCCACTATAGCCCACAAGCGTGCACGTCTCGCTAGAACCTCTGCCCTATCATAGTTGCCTGCATAATAAAGAGGATTGACCTGCATACCATTAACTAGCCCTATTATTCCAAATATAGGGAAGCAACATAGCGTAACCAATACTGACTGCCACACCCAATTACTAGGCTTTAAGGGAGGAATAAAATTATCATCACCCCCACTATCCGAACTAGGAATTGGAGGTGGCACGACTACATCATCATATTCATATTTACTGTACGACATACTTATTTTTTAAACTAAATATAAAGCACTCTCAAACATCTCACTTATCCCAGCTACTGAGAAACTAAACATCAACATTGCAATAACGGCTAAAATCAATATCGCAACCCATCCTATTGTGATCCAAAACGTAATTAGCGTCCACCTTTTTGCTTGGCGAGCCGATTCAGCAGCCATGTTATAATCTCCTGATCGATACTGTGATTCTACTTTCGACGCACTAACAATACCCACAATACCTAACAAACTTAGCACACTTCCGCACAATACGAAAGGCAAAATAGTTACTAAAATAGACTCAATGAGCCAATTTTTAGGCATAAGAGGTGCATTTGACTGAGCTGCATTGTGGCTTTGATAAGGAGCTTGTAAAGGTTGATTCACGGGATTTTGAGGAGGATAATAACCAGCACTATCTGCAAATAAAAACTTTAACTCCTCTACTTCTCCTGCAGGTTTCCAATCTGTCATTTCGTTGGTCCATACAAGAGTATCTCTTTTAATGTTTTGCGCCCTCAGCTCTTCAGGTGCAAATGTTCCGTTCTGCTTACCAGAACTGTCAATGTAAAAGTAACGATTCATATTAATAAGGTTTTAAAGTGTTATTATTTTTTATAGTCTTCAGGAGTTATATGTATCACCCTCAAGGTATCACCGCTTTCATCTGTGTAAATATAATCGATATACACCTTATTATCAGTAAATATCTTCAGTTTATCATCACCAGCAAATGCATCTCTAATTCTAGCACGAGTCTGAATCTCAACATCATTCATCATAGATTTTGCATCTTCAACATTTATTATTTTATACAAATACTTAAATGTATTATTTGCATCCACTTCTGCCCCTATGAAAACAGTATGCTCATCAAACTGAATTGGAGCATCGCTATTAAGATTGGCAGCCATACCACTCAACACTTTGGCTAAATCCTTATGACTCTTCTCCTTATTAGTACACCCTATCCACATAATAGGAATTACTAATGCCAAAATGTACAAATATCTATTTCTCATATATTCTTATAATTATCACTACAAAGTTAAAAAAGTAAATTAATAAAATAGTATCAAATTGAGATAAAATGGATTAGAATTTATAATGAGGCTGCATTGAGTTATTATACTAGGAATTATTTTTGGATATAATTTAAGTTGGCAGAATGTCTCACGACATTCTGCCAACAATGTTAACCTTAAATCTAATACTATTATGAAAAAACCACATCGCAAATATAAAAAAGATATTTTTAATATCCAAATAATTTCAATAAAAAAACAATATTGCTATTCTACTTACATTTTGATAGTTCGCGACAAGCTAAATTGATGGCAAACCCATACCCGTTATCTTTCTATACAAATCAAGAGCATAAACATCTGTCATTCCCGAAACAAAATCAACAATTGATTGTAGTCGAGTATATAAATCATTACTCTGAGGCTTATATTGCTTAGGCATACGTTCCAAGAGTAGTTTTGAATAAGCATGTTCTGGTTTCAAAATAGCGTTGGTAAATATCTCAAGTAAAAAGCCGATAATTCTGTATCCCGCCAATTCAATATCTAATACATCCTTTGAGAAATAAATATTATCATAAGCAAATTTTGAACAACTCTTATATGCATCATACAAAGTTCTAGAAATATTATCAATTAATGCCCCTTTGAATGTACCTGCAAGAATTTTCTCTTCATTATTAATAAACACATCCGAACACTCATTCACTAAAAGCCCGATGACACTTGCACGCAAATATGCTATTTGTTCATTAACATCAGTAAGCATATTCATATTTTTAATTCGTCGCTCTCTCTTGGCCTCATCAAAGAAACTAAGTAAAAGCTCAAAAGTCTTTTCGGTAGTTATTAGATGTAGCTTGTGAGCATCTTCAATATCCATCACTTGATAACAAATATCATCAGCTGCCTCAACAAGATATACGAGCGGGTATCTTGCAAATTTAAGGGGATTGTCAGACACTCTCATTATTCCTAATTCATCGGCAATACTTGCATAATCCTCTTCTTCGGAAGCAAAGAATCCAAACTTATTTTTCCCCCCAGCAATGGTTGACGAAAAAGGATATTTAACTATGGAGGCTAGAGTAGAGTATGTCATTGCAAAACCACCTTTACGCTTGCCATAAAACTGGTTCATTAAAAGTCTGATTACATTGGCATTTCCTTCAAAGCAAGTAAAATCAGTCCATCTTCCTCCCTCTTTTAGCACCTGTTCTTCTAATTCTTTACCCTTTCCTTCCGAAAAAAATGTTGATATAGCCTTTTCACCCGAATGTCCAAAAGGGGGATTACCCATATCATGGGCCAAACATGCTGCAGCTACTATTGCTCCAATTTCTTCAAAGTGTGCCAATGCATCTGGGTATTTGTCACGCAGCGCTAACCCTACAATATCGCCGATGGAACGACCGACACTTGCCACCTCTAAACTATGTGTTAGTCTATTGTGAACAAATATACTACCTGGAAGGGGGAACACCTGAGTTTTATTTTGAAGACGTCTGAACGGTGACGAAAAAATTAATCTATCATAGTCACGTTGATATTCTGTGCGAGCATGCTTTTTATCATCATGATAGTTCTCCATTCCAAATCTCTTTGAAGAGAATAT
Source organism: Proteiniphilum sp. (assembly GCA_012728465.1). GTDB lineage: Bacteria > Bacteroidota > Bacteroidia > Bacteroidales > Dysgonomonadaceae > Petrimonas. The sequence goes on from JAAYFB010000250.1 coordinate 6,972, forward strand.
ATTTTCCCAATTCATCATGTTGCTTTAAACTTTTATTTGTTGGTTACAAAGATATAAATTTACTCGTAGGATGTATAGTTGTCACACTGAGAGAAATCCTAGAA
>JAAYFB010000251.1 GCA_012728465.1 Proteiniphilum sp.
GAGCAGGAACAGCACCAATAATATGGTTCGAGAAGAACGATAAAATACTAGTTTCGATGCCAGGAGTGCCAAGCGAAATGAAAACAGCTATGCGCAATGACATACTGCCAAAACTAGTCAACCAATTTAATGTAGATAATTATATGTGCACCACTCTATCAGTTTCAGGCATAACTGAGTCTGACTTAGCAATAAAATTAAATGATTTTGAAAACAAACTACCAGATTATACTAACTTGGCCTATTTACCCGCATATGGAATTATTAGGCTTAGGCTATCTCTAAGAAACAGACGTAATGGAGACAACCTTAATGAATTGACCAACGAACTTAAACAATTGGTAAAACCTTTTTTAATAGACGATGAAGACAGACCCATCGAAATGCTACTAGGCATACTATTAAATGAAAAGAAGCTAACAATATCCACAGCCGAAAGCTGCACGGGGGGACGAGTATCTCAACGAATCACCAAAATAGCAGGAGCATCAAATTATTATAAAGGAAGCATTGTTTCTTACTCCAATGAAGCTAAAATAAATCTTTTAGGAGTCAATTCGCAAACACTTGATAAACATGGAGCGGTTAGCAAACAGGTAGTAGAACAAATGGCGATAAGCTGCTGTAAACAACTTAATACAGATTGTTCAATAGCTATATCTGGAATTGCAGGACCAAGTGGAGGCACTGATGATAAGCCTGTGGGCACTACATGGATTTGCACTAAATATGGTGATAAAATACTTACAAAATTGTATCAATTTGGAAGTGCACGCGAAATAAATATAGAAAGAGCCACTAATGCCGGCATTTTACAGATAATTGGAATGATTATAGAGTAATTCTCGACTACCAAAGAACAGAAAATTTTTAATATTATCAACCTCAACACGATAAGATTAAACGTTTAGACAAAGATATTTATTTTATATGCAAACCTACATGCAATACACTATAGATGTCTATTATCTGCAATAAAAAGGCTAAAAACTAAATTATAAATTAATTAATTTAGTTATTATTGTTGAACAACTAAATTATCTTTGTCGTTATAGTATTATTAAAACAAGCTAATTGCAATATCTTTTAAAAAAACAAAACGATTCAGAATATGCTTAAATGGAGCTTTATCCGTAATACTTTGATATTTATAGCTGTTATGCTTATGGCACTATCGTGCACGGAAAGCGAAAAAAAAGACCATAATCATACAAGCAACTCAAGCTTACAGTCATCATCATCTTTTGATGATGTAAATAGCTCATTATTGAAGCTCAAAAATGACACATTATTACTGAATAAAGAACTACTCAAGAGTATAGAACAAAAAGACACTGTACTTCAAATTGCAATTAATAGAAGATTAGGACAGATTCATGCAGACAACTTTGATAGCCAAAGTGCAATAAACTGCAAAAGAGCAGCTTTGTTTCTAACACAAAAACTAAATACCCCTACACAAGAGTTTTTCTCCTTAAATGATTTAGGTGAGTACTACTTAAAAATAGATATATATGACGAGTCATTGAGATTTTATTTGAATGCTTTGAGTACATCTAAAAATATCAGTCCTAACACAAAGGATAGAACAATAATTAAAGAATTGGCAAAAACCAATCTTGGCATTGGAGCTATTTACACGAAATTTGAAAACAAACAATACTCTGAATTTTGGCTAGAGGAGGCTATGCATCTAGCTAAATCAATAGAAGATAAAGATACGGAAGCCGACATATACATAGTGAAAGGATTACTCAGTAAAGAAAAACATCAATTTGACTCAGCAAAAATATATTTCGACAAAGCGATAGATACATATATCACTCTAAACTCTACTGCTGGATTAGGCGAGGGCTTGATAAATCTTGGATCACTAAGCCTTGTACTTAACAACTATAGCGATGCTATAATATCATTAGATAATGCACTAGGCACACTGAAAGGCACATCTGAGAAAACAAATATAATGAAGGCAAACCTTATGCTTGGCAAAGCCTACCTGAAGCTTTATAACTATCAAATGTCTGAGAAATATCTACTTGAAGCAGCAAAGCTATCCAAAGAGCTTAACTCGTCCACTCACAATAGGAATACAAACTTAGCACTTTCCGAGATGTATTTCGCACAAAATAAAATTGACTTATCAGCACACTACAAAGAACTATCACTTAGATACGAAGATGACATAAGTAGCTTAAAGACCCAATCTAGGATATTTAATTCTTACATGGAGTATGAAAGAGACAAGAACAAGCAAAATATAGCAGAACTAGAAATGAACTACTTGGTGAAAACGAAGCTAAGAAATATAATAATTATTATCACTCTTGCCACGATAGTTCTAATGATAGCACTATTTTTTGCTTTTAATAATTATAGAAACAGCAAGAAAAGACTAACAGAATCAATAATATCATCTGCATCTCTAAAGATTAGTTTTTTCAATCATATAAGCGAAGAGTTGAAATCACCAATTACAATAATAGAAGGGCTGGTTAATAGGCTAAAGGAAAACATAAACGAGGAGCACAAAACTACTAATATTATAGACTTAGAGATAATAGAAAGGCAGACACAAAATATAAATTTTCTTATTAATGAAACGTTTGCTCTGTCTCAATCAAATCAGAGTTTAAAATCTGATTGGGTTAATGGCAATATTGTAAACTTTGTGCAGTATCTCTACAACAGTCTCATCGACGAAGCAGAATCGAAGGGAATTAAAATGCTATTCTTGAGTAACAAAGAAGACATTAGAATGGATTTCTGCAAAGAAAACCTACGTCTAGTTATAATAAACATACTATACACAAGCATAAAAAATAGTGTAAAAAATGACAGGTTAATATTAAGTGTTAATCACAGCGAAACAGATACTACCTGCCACATAAGTATTGTGCGCAAAAGTGCCACAATTAATAAAGCAGATATTCCTAACGAATTTAGAGACTTAGTATCTCAATTAAATACCAACGAATTTCAAACAAAAAACGATTTCAGACTTATATCTCAAACTATTAAAGATATAAATGGATCCTTTTCATTTAGTAAAGACAAAGGGAATGATGCCTCATTCAACATACACCTGCCAGTAAAGAATAAGAAGAGATTACACAAATATAAAAATGAGAATATTGTTATTAAAAACCATGCCCAATCTAGTATTCCAGATATTAATCAACTGAAAAAAGAAGCTTCTGCAAGAAAAGACAATGTCAATTCTCAAAAGGAGTTGGTCATGATTGTTGAAGACAACCAATTTATGAGTTTCTACATATCATCGCTTATAAATAACAAATACAATGTTATTACATGCCAAAATGGAATAGAAGCCCTCAAAGAGATTGAGAAAAAGATGCCCGACATAATCATTACCGATTTAATGATGCCCCATATGGATGGCAATCAACTAACTGAGGCAATTAAAAGCACACCTTCAACAAGCCACATTCCTGTAATAATGAACACCGTAAAGGAGTCTAACGAAAGTCGAGTTCAATCAATAAAAGCAGGAGTTGATGCCTTTTTAGTAAAACCTTTTATAGAGGAGGAACTTCTGGCACTGGTAGATCAGTTGCTAAGCAGTCGCAAAGGACTTCTAAAAAAGATGGCACAAACAATACTAGACAAGCAGGTCAAAAAAGAAAGTGTGATGGAGGAGGATGAGATTACTTTCATACAAAAAGTAAGTAAAATAATATATAGTGAAATAAGAAATACCGACCTTTCGCCACAAATAATTGCCGACAAAATGTTTATGAGCACTTCGCATCTTAATAGAAAAATAAAAACTATAACCGAACTGAGCACCACGGGATATATATTAAACATTA
>JAAYFB010000037.1 GCA_012728465.1 Proteiniphilum sp.
GAAGGTTATTATAAATCAATAATAAATTGGCTTAGTAGTCAACACAATTATAATGTAAATAAAGAAGAGATAACTTTTGTGCCAGGGGTAGTTAAGGCATTTGCCTTTGCAATGGATGCTTTTACTAAAGAGGGAGACAATATTATAATTCAACCTCCCGTATATCACCCTTTTAGAATGGTGACAGAAGATTTAAAAAGAAAAGTAGTAAATAATCCTTTGATACTTGAAGATGGAGATTATAAAATAGACATTGAAGGCCTTAGGAAAATAATCTCTGAAAAAGAGTGTAAAATACTAATCTTTTGTAGTCCGCATAACCCTGTAGGACGTGTATGGAGTCAAGAAGAACTTAGAGAGCTTGCTGAAATATGTTATGACAATAATATATTAGTTGTTTCAGATGAAATTCATTCTGACTTTGCTTTATTTGGAAATAAGCATATTCCATTTGCAACAGTATCGGAAAAGGCAAGAGAAAACAGTATTACTCTTATGGCACCTAGTAAAACATTTAATATTGCTGGTATTGTAAGTTCTTTTGCTCTAATTCACAATAAAGATATTCAACAAAAGTATCTTGATTTTCTGGCACCTAGAGAACTAGACAAAGGCACAATATACGCTTACACTGCCACGGAAGCTGCATACTCACAAGGCGGAGTATGGCTTGAAGAAGCAATAGATTATATTGAAAATAATATTTTATTCGTGCAAAATTATTTGGAGCAGTATATACCCCAAATAGAGGTAATAAATCCAGAATCTATGTTCCTACTCTGGCTTGATTGTCGCAAATTGGGGTTATCACAAAATGATCTAGTAAGCTTGTTTGTGGATAAAGCGAACCTTGCATTAAATAATGGAATGATGTTTGGAAAAGAAGGGAATGGTTTTATGAGACTGAATGTGGGTGTTCCAAAATCTGTATTGAATGAAGCTATGAACCGACTTCGTGATGCAATCAACAATTAAATACTAAAAATAGCTCCAAGAAAACTATTTATTGAAGATATTGTTTAGTGTAAAATCGAAAAATATAATATTCTTAATTAATAAAATAACTATATGAAAATTTCAGACAGCAAATTTGTAACTGTAACATATGACTTATATGTAGGAGAGGGCGACGAACGTGAATTAATGGAAAGTGCTACATCAGAAAGACCACTTGAGTTTGTGTTTGGCACCAACTCAATGATAAAAGCATTTGAGGATAACCTATATGGACTTGCCGAAGGTGATACTTTTAAATTTACAATAGAGCAGGATGATGCATATGGCGAATATGATGACTCAAGAGTTTTAGATTTGCCTTTAAGTATATTTGAGGTGGACGGCAAAATAGATGAGAGCATGCTTTTTGAAGGGAATACTCTTCCTATGATGGATGCTGATGGTAATAGATTGATGGGATCAATTGTATCTATCTCAGACAGTGAGGTTACTATGGACTTTAATCACCCATTGGCTGGTGAGACACTTCATTTTGAAGGAGCCGTTATTGGTGCACGCGAAGCATCAGCAGCAGAAATAGCAGCACTTGCTACAGGCGGCGGTTGTGAATGTAGCGGAGGTGGCTGTGGCTGTAGTGAAGGTGATGATCACGATCATGACCACTCGCACAAAGGACACGGATGTGGCGGCGGTTGCTCGTGCTAATGGAATTGTATAGGATGAATAGCAACATGGGTATAGATGTTTTCTATTCCATGTATTGAAGCTTTTGAAATACAAAACTCATGATGGAACTAAAGTGTTTCATTATGAGTTTTTACTCTATATCTTATTTGTATTTATTGAATATACAATACTTAATAAAAAAGAAAGCAGACAGTATTATATTAACAACACTATAAAAAGAAGTGCTTATGTTTCTCTCATTTAGTTTATCGCTGCCCATGACTAATCCAACTGTGCAGTTTTTGATATTGTTCATAATAATCTTTTTTGCCCCAATAATCTTCAAGAAAATCAGAATACCTTCTCTAATAGGTCTTATTATAGCAGGAGCAATAATAGGACCTTTTGGATTATCTCTGATGTTGCGAGATAGCAATATGATAATGTTGGGCAATGCAGGATTGCTATATATAATGTTTCTTGCAGGTATTGAAATAGATGTAGAGGAGTTTAAAAAGAACAGTTCTAAAAGTATTGTATTTGGATTAATAACATTTATAATACCGATGATAATAGGTTTTTTTGCAGGACGCTTTTTGCTAAACTTAAATGAAGTATCATCAATACTCTTGGCAAGCATGTTTGCATCACACACACTCATTGCATATCCTTTGATAAGTAAATTAGGTGCAGGAAAAAACAGAGCTGTGACTATAACCATTGGAGGAACAATGATTACTGACACGCTAGCACTACTTGTGCTTGCAGTAATAATGGCCATGCACAGTGGAAAAGTAAATATAGCCTTTTGGACACAACTGTCCATATCTATGATCATATTTGCTTTGGTTATAATACTCCTTTTCCCAATATTTACTAGATGGTTTTTCAAAAAAAGTAGCGATAGTACTTCTCAGTTCATCTTCGTTATCTCTATGGTTTTCCTTGGTGGATTCTTGGCCGAACTTGCAGGAGTAGAAGCTATTATTGGTGCTTTCTTAGCAGGATTACCCCTGAATAAACTTATTCCATCGGTTTCGCCTTTGATGAATAGAATTGATTTCGTGGGAAACGCAATATTTATCCCTATATTTCTTATTAGTGTGGGCATGCTGATAGATTATAAAGCTTTTGTGACGGGGTGGGAAACTGTAAAAGTGGCTGTTGTAATGACTGTTGTGGCCACGTTATCAAAATTTATTGCAGCATATATAACTCAAAAAATATACGGTTACACTAATGCAGAACGCAAGCTTATATTTGGATTAAGCAATGCACAGGCTGCAGCTACGTTAGCGGCAATTACGGTGGCGCACGGTGTAGGATTACTTGATGATACTATACTAAACGGTACTATTGTAATGATTCTAGTAACTTGTACTGTAGCATCATTGAGAGCACAAAAGGGAGCAATGGAGGCAGTGATAGAGGGTGGAGAACTGCAAGCAGAAAATTCAGCATATGATGAAAAAATATTGATTCCTATTGCAAATAAGGATACTATGAAGGATTTGATAGAACTTAGTTTAGTCATCAAATCTAAATCAAACTTTGACGGAGTATATGCTCTCAATATAATAAATAGTACAGAAGTAGAGCCCAAATCTGAAAAAGAGTCGGTTAAACTTCTTGATACCGCTGTTAAACTAGGTGCAGCTGCCGAAACAATAATTAAACCTCTAATAAGATATGACACTAATATTCCTTATGGCATATTAGGTATAGTGAGGAAGTATAATATTACTGATTTGGTTATGGGATTACATATCAAACAAGAAATATCTGAGTCGTTTCTAGGAAACTTAGTCGAAGGCGTTTTGAGTAAAACAGACACTACAACTATTATTTTTAAAGCGATGCAGCCATTATCTACTATTAAAAGACGAATGGTAATAATCCCCCCAAATGCAGACATGGAGATTGGGTTTCCATTTTGGTTATCTAAGGTATGGAATTTGGGTCGAAATTCAGGAACTAAGATTAGTTTCTATGCCAACGAAATACAAATAGATAAATTAAAAAGAATACATAAATTACACCCTATTGATGCAGACTTTCATATCTTTGATGATTGGAATGATTTTTTAGTGTTGGCAAAAGAATTGAAAAAGGATGAAGGAGTAGTAATTATTATGAGTAGATTGCGTGAGGCATCGTATCATGAAACTATGAAACGAATACCCGACTACTTAAATAAGTACTTTACAAAGAGTAATTTTATGCTTATATACCCAATTCAAACTACAGTGTCTGATGATTATCATAATGATATGACTAACGCAGCAGTGCAAGCGTCTTTAAAGAGCCTAGGAGGCTTTGGACAAACAGTAGCTTCTATAACTTAACAAACATATATTATTTAGAAATTAAAAAATAAAGTGATTAAAACGAGATAATGAATACATTTGGAAATATATTTAAGCTCAGTTCTTTCGGTGAATCGCATGGAGCAGCAGTAGGTGGAGTTATCGATGGCTGCCCAGCTGGTGTGGAGCTAGATTTAGATTTTATTCAAAACGAATTAGACAGGCGACGCCCTGGGCAATCTCGCATTACTACGCCACGCGAGGAATTAGATAAAGTTGAGATTTTATCTGGAGTTTTTGAAGGAAAGACAACAGGGACTCCAATCGGCTTTATTGTTAGAAATAAAAACCAACAATCGTCTGATTACAATAATATTATCGAAGCTTTTAGACCTTCTCATGCAGATTATACTTATTTAAAAAAATATGGTCGTCGTGATCATAGAGGAGGTGGACGCTCATCGGCTAGAGAAACTATTGCCCGCGTTGTAGCTGGAGCGGTAGCAAAGTTATTTTTGAAACAAATAGGCGTATCTATAGTTGGATATACTTCTCAAGTGGGGTCGATAAAAGTGGAGCAAGACTATAAAGATCTTGACTTTTCTAAGATTAAGGATACCGCTGTAAGATGTCCCGATATAGAAAAGGCTGATAAGATGATTAAACTAATAAAAGAGGTTCAATATAAAGGTGATACTATTGGAGGTGTAGTTACTTGCATTGCTAGTGGTGTTCCCGTTGGTTTGGGAGAACCTGTATTTGGTAAGCTTCATGCTGCACTAGGAAGTGCAATGCTAGGAATAAATGCAGTTAAGGGCTTTGAATATGGACATGGATTTGATGTAAGTCGTCCAGGTTCAGAGTTAAACGATTCATTTTATGATGATAATGGTATTATAAGGACTAGAACAAATAATTCAGGAGGAATCCAGGCAGGTATTTCTAATGGTGAAGATATATATTTTAGAGTAGCATTCAAACCTGTCTCAACAATATTGATGGAGCAAGATACTGTTGATATTCATGGTAAAGATACGGTAATAAAAGCAAGAGGTCGTCACGATCCATGTGTTTTGCCACGTGCAGTACCTATTGTGGAGGCAATGGCAGCTATGGTGATTATGGACTACTATTTGCTTGCGAAAGCAAATAATGTATAGCCCAACTACATATATATTTAGTAGATAAATAGTATTTTATAGCATGTATTTATTGCTGACAATTGATACGTTAATTGTCAGCTTTTAAGTGTTGCTCATTGTGCAAATTTTAAATTAAGAAGTGAGTTCAAATAATCAAGAAAAATTAGAAGCCATTCGCGACTTTACGCAGGGTAGTATATTTAAGCAACTAATAAAACTAGCAATGCCTATTATGGCAGTAAGTTTTATTCAGATGACATACACAATGGTTGATATCATCTGGATTGGTCGTCTTGGAAGCAAATCAGTAGCAGCAGTAGGCTCTGTTGGATTGCTAATGTGGATGATGAATTCATTTGCATTACTTTCTAAAGTTAGTGCAGAAGTTTCGATTGGACAATCTATAGGAGCCAGACGATTAGATAAGGCTAAAATATATGCTTCACACACTACTACTATTGCTTTAATATTGGGGGTAAGTTTTGCCGTTTTATTTTTAATATTTCCACAAACCGTTGTTTCATTTTTTAAACTAGATACGGATATACACATAATTGCCGTTGATTATCTTCGACTAGTAATTATCGGAATCCCAATCATGTTTTTAATATTGAACTTCTCTGGTGTTTACATTGGTTCAGGAAGAAGCGATATCCCTTTTTATTTTAATGCGATAGGATTAGTGTTTAATATAATATTAGACCCTATTTTAATATTTGGATTAGGATTTTTTCCTAAGTTAGGAACCCAAGGAGCTGCTGTTGCAACAGTATTCTCACAATCTGTAGTGCTTGTACTATTTATTTGGCATCTACGTTCAAAAAAAGGAGCATTGGGCAACTTCTCATTCTTCATTAAACCTCGTAAAAGCTATACATTAAATATCTTAAAGCTAGGTATCCCAGTAGCCGCTATGAATGTGTATTTTTCAATAATTAATATGAATCTTACTCGTATCGCATCTATTCATGGTGGGCATCTTGGTGTTACTAGCCAAACTACAGGTGGGCAAATTGAGGGTATCACATGGAACACATCCCAAGGATTTGCAACTGCTTTAGGCAGTTTTGTGGCTCAAAATTATGGTGCTGGAAGAATGGAGAGAGCACGGCGTGCATATAGATACACATTAATCGCTATGACAACCCTGGGCATTATAGTAACTTGGGCTTTTATGTTCCATGGCAATGATATATTCTCAATATTCATTCCCGAGCGAGAGGCATGGCTTGCCGGTGGTAACTACTTGTATATTATGGCTTTTTCTCAAATATTTATGATGCTAGAACTTACTACCCAAGGGATGTTTAATGGTTTAGGTAGAACATCACCTCCTGCAATTATTAGCATAATTTTCAATACAATTCGTATTCCTCTAGCAATATTATTGGCAAAACCAATGGGTATTAATGGGGTTTGGTGGGCTATTAGTATTTCATCGTTTTTCAAGGGAATTGTATTAATGATGTGGTATCTGTTAGTGCAAAAGAGACTGTTGGGTAAATAGGCATTGGTTTTAACAGACAATATTCTTTTTTATTTCTATCTTTGTTATACTGTTTAAAATTCATTCTCAATTTTTTTATAAAACTATGAGGTCTATTTATTGGCTATTATTATTAGCCACAATACTAATCACTGGAGTATCTTGCTCTTCGCTCAAATCGGGTGGACAAAAAGAGCAAATGGTCTTGATTACAACCACTGAAGGAGACATAAAGATAAAACTATATAACGAAACACCACTTCATCGCGATAATTTTAAAAAGCTCGTTAAGTCTAAGTTTTACAATGACGTTTTATTTCATCGTGTCATAAGTGAATTTATGATTCAAGCAGGCGATCCAGATTCTAAAAAAGCTGAGAATGGAGTTCACTTGGGTAGCGGGAGTGTAGGCTACACCATACCTGCAGAATTTAGAACTCCACACAAATATCATAAGAAAGGAGCTTTAGCAGCTGCTCGTATTGGTGATAATGTAAATCCCCAAAAGGAGTCATCGGGTAGCCAATTCTATATTGTGGTGGGTAAAACTTATACCGATCAACAATTAGATATAATGCAGCGTGACAAATCAGCTAGATATTCAACACCAGGTGAGGGAAACGATTTACGATATTTATTTAGTGAGCAAGCACGAAATGATTATAAAACTATAGGTGGTACGCCCAACTTAGATGGAAATTATACAGTATTTGGTGAAGTAGTAGAGGGGTTAGACATTGCAGAGAAAATATCTAAAGTGGAGACTAATAGTTCTGATAGACCTTTAAACGATATTAGAGTTTTAAAGATGAAGTTGGTCAGAAAATAGCATCTTATATATTTTTACAGCATTAATAAGGAGGTTCAATAAATGAAAACGGAAAGCATGCCAATTGATTTTGTAGTAACATGGGTTGATATGGATGACCCAAAGTGGAAAGAGAGTTTCGGAAAATATACTGATAGGATAGATAATTCTAAAAATGAAGTATCTAAAGCTCGATTTAGAGATTATGGACTACTAAAATATTGGTTTAGAGGCGTTGATAAGTTTGCACCATGGGTAAGGTATGTACACTTTGTGACTTGTGGACAAAAACCAGACTGGCTAGATGAGAACCATCCAAAATTAAAACTAGTACATCACGAAGATTATATTCCTAATGAGTTTTTGCCAGTTTTTAATTCATCTTTAATAGAGATTTATCTACATAAGATACCCGATTTAGCTGAAAATTTTGTTTACTTCAACGATGATTTCTTTATCATTAACCATTTACCCAAAGAGAGATTTTTTAAGAATGGATTACCAAATGATATAGCTGCGTTTAGATATAATTCTGGAATGGGTATGTGGTCTAAATGTCTTTTAAATAATGTTCGTGTAATTAATGAGCGATTTGACAAGAAAGAGGTATTAGAGCGAGATCATGATAAATGGTATCATCCATCATATGGCAAAAAGTCTAATATTACCAAGCTTCTTAAACATTATGGGAAGTTTATCACGCTTGTTACACCACATAATGCACAACCATACTTAAAGAAAACTTTTGAGGAAGTATGGGACTATGCAGGTGATAGACTAACAGCTGTTTCAAAAAATAGATTTCGCAATTCTGATGATTATACTCAAGAATTATTTAGAACTTGGCAAATATGTCAATCTAATTTCAATGCTTACAATACTTACCAAGACACGAAGATGTTCCCATTATTAATGAGGCCTAATAAAGCTATTAAAGCAGTACGCAATCA
>JAAYFB010000252.1 GCA_012728465.1 Proteiniphilum sp.
ATATTTACAAATCCTGAACGATGATTTTGCTCCTGCATTATTTTACTTCTAGCATTTGGCTCATCACATAGTTGTTCTTCTTTATGTAGCACAACATAATGAGCATCTTAATAATTTGAGCACAAAGATACAATTATTTTTTATCGTTATGTTTTAATCGGCTAATTCATATTGAGTTTTGTCTCATATTTTTTTCACAACGAACCAAATGGAGTAACCATATATACAAATAATCAGTCCATTCACTATAATTCACACTCCATTTTAAGAAAATGTTACCAAAACATAAACAACCCTCTACTTTAACACTCATAATCAGTAAACAAACTATTAATATGCACTTTACAAACATAAAGGCAATTAACATTGTAAAAAAGCAGTCAATAAACGTTCATTTTTTAATGCTTTGTTGGCTCAATCACTACAATGAGTTAACTTTTTAAATACTTCTGAGTATGCATTCTGGAAAAACTAATATTTTATTTTGGTTTTTGAATTATGTGCTTCAAATAATCATCGTCTTTTTGTGGTTTTTCTTCAAGATAAAGCTTAGAGTAATTAATATTTCAAACGAAATGTATAAAACACCTGCTGGCATCAAATTAGATTATACATTATCAATATAGCAAAAGGAGATGCTGGTCTATAAAACTAGCATCTCCATCTTTGTCACACTCAATATTGTTCAATTAATGATTGATTGACTTTTTCAAATATCTTCCTCTTAGTGCGAGTGCTCGCCATGCAATAGGTGCTCAACTGCTTCAAGAGTGTGGGTATAAATTACATATGCCTCTACATACTCTCTGCCCTGCTTCACTGAGTTATCCTTGGTTTTGCTCAGCTCCATAACTTTAGCATATCTCTCTTGAATTACTTCTGCCAAGTGATTAGTGACTGCCTTCGTAACAGTAACCACATCGTTAGTTGCAATAGCGTTGTCTGCCATTTGCACAACTGGAGTCATAGATCCTGCTGGTTTGATTCCTGTAAATGGAGCGCCCTCGGTTTCTCTGTGAAGACGTACTAATGTTTCAAGAAAATGTTTTTCTACTATATGATACAACTCTTTGTCACTATTCTTCAAGCTATATGTTTTATTGAATAGTGAGCTAATTTCGTTCTCTTGCTCTGGTGCAATCCATTTATAAACTAACTCCACATTATTTGTCTCTAATGCTCTAAGAGCTTCTTTAATTACTGGACCGTCGTACGAATCGCAGTGTGCAGATGCGGTAGTTGCAGTGAACATCATTATAGCGAATAATGACAGGAATAATACACTCTTAAGATTGAAGAATCTTCTCGTTGAATTTTGTTTTGTTGTTTGTACTTTTGCTTTCATAATTTGTTTGTTTTTTAAAATTTGAAATTCATTTTGTTATTACTGAAAGCAAAAGTAAGGTATGATTAGTATATGTGCGACCTACTTTGCAATATGGGACTGGTACTTTAAGATTAACAGGTGCCACTTTACAAAATGACACTCAAAACCCTCATGTGTATTTGCCTATTTTATCATTATTGAGTCTCTATATTGACTAGGCGTCATTGTAGTTATTTTTTTAAACACTCTATTGAATGCCGACTTAGAATTGAAACCACTATCAAAAGCTATGGCAAGCAAAGAATAGTTTTCAAACCTTTCATCCTTAATTTTATTTTTCACCTCTTCCACTCGATATTGATTTATGAAATCAAAAAAATTATGTTGATGAACCTCATTTATTATTTGCGAAAGTTGATAAGCAGGAATATCCAAATCTTTTGCCAATTTGGGAAGAGTGAGTTCTGGGTCTAAATATGGTCTTTCCGTTTCCATAAAAGAAAGTAAGTGACTAAAGCCCTCTTCTAGCCCATCAGTTACAACATTG
>JAAYFB010000006.1 GCA_012728465.1 Proteiniphilum sp.
TTCACCATGGTAGCAAACAACCTTTCGGATAAGAACATGTATGTTGAAAAAGTAGAGCTAAACGGCAAACCACTTACCGATAAATATATTACCTACAAGGATATTATGTCGGGTGGCACACTTGTGTTTTACATGACTGATTCTCCTAAATAGTTATAATTGGGTGAAGGATATTTTACCCAATTATAGATTCAAACCTACAAAGAGTGTGGCTATGAGCCATGCTCTTTGTAGGTTTTAGGACATTGGGCTTTTCTATATTCTTCTAAAGCAGCATCTATAACGCCATAATTATACTTTCTCATATAATCTCATGAAGCTTATCATTCCAAATACTCGAGTCTGCATGAACCCAGATATTATCACCAATTTCTTTATCACCAAATCTTACTTTACAATAACAAGATTTTCACTTAACAGGTCGAATAATAATAATCAACTCTCATAAACGAATCAATAAGAGACATTTATAAAACGAAACTAAAAAAAACATTTCATTCAAAAATATGTAGCTTATCAATTAAAATGATATACTGTTAATCAAATATTTACCATTCTGATATTCTATCTTAATATTAATTTTACTTGTCCAAACTCCTCTTTGATAAGTAATTTGATAATTATCATTACTCAACTGAACGAATTTTAGACTTTCACACCACATAGGATCGAAATAAAAGTCATTAATTAAAAAATCATATCCATAAAGACCATCTTCTTGATTTTCCGATTCTGCTTTCTTGAACTGTTGCAATGCTGTTGGTGACAAATTAGACAAACGCAAAGATGACAATTTCGCATCTGTATCTTTAGTCATAGCACAATAGGATGCTAGATAAACTTTATAAAAGCTTTCTATAAATGATTTTCCCGACGTTTCATCTATTTTAGATGCACTCATGACCTCACAACAAGACAACATTTCGTCTCCGTATTGAACTCCATTCTCAAAGGGAGTAATATATACAATCTTACACTCACCGTCAATACTTTGCGCCTTTAATGGGATTTCATTTAAAGTGGTACTATCTTTTTCATTCCAAAGATAACTCACCATATACCAATCGCCCACTATTGTTCTTACAGCTAAAGTTTTAATACCATCCTCATTTACATCCTGTGCCCGTATTATAGGATCAATTCCACTTGCATTAACCATTCTTTGGATTTTAGCTGACAATCCTTCAGTTAAATATTTTTCACATAGGGCTGCTTCATAATTTAAATTACCATTTTCAACATTCATCAGATAACTCGTATAGAATGTTTTAATTTCGTCTATGCATTGACTTGAACAAATCGTGCTAAAACATAGCGTAAGAATTGCTATAAGTAAAATTTTTCTAATCATTTTTTTCGTCGTATTTAAATTATCGTCTCCATATTGTATAGTCGTGGTTATTCCTATATGCACTTCTGCCACCACCTCCACCGCATCTGCGTTGGTCATTTTCAATTAACACTGGTATTATTAAAGCCAGTTCATCTAAACTTTTACGAGTTAGTTTTCTTTTCATATTGCTTGTATTTTTGATAAATAAATCATCTAATCGTTCACATATTAGTCTATTATGCAAGAGGTTGCAATATTATATTAATTATCTCCATAACTTTATTCTTTATCAATGTTATTAGCAACAGAGTCCTCTATAATAATAACATCATTAATTCCATAGGGATATAGTTCATTAGGAGAAATAACGGTTTGTTCAATTTTCCCATCTTTGGTTATAATAACTTCACTTGTTGTGATGCCTTCTATATGATTCTCAACCTTAGAATATTTCCATTCCTCTTTTGGCAAATTTGTCTGTTCAACTATTAGTTTAAATGGATAGGTGGTTCCTTTATGATTAGACTCCCATATGACTCCATCACGAGAGATAACCTTGCTGTCTATTATTTCTCCAGTTGGGGTATATACCATAAGTATATTATCGCGATGAGGAGCAGAAGGCCCAATATATTCCCCACAATCCGATTTTATAAATGCTACAATAAAATCTTTATTATCTATTTTAAATGCAGATCGGTAGCTCAAACCCTCCATTCTATCCATACCAGCACATTCGCAGTCCCGTTCATTCATAATAAAAAGATTAACAAGCTCTTTATTTATCCAGGTATTAGGTCGGAAATTGCCATTTCCTAGAGAGTCAGTTTCCACCTGCTTAAACATAGATATATAACTTTTAAACATCTCAGCTCTGGAAGTTTTAACAACATCTCTTCTATTATTTTTTTCATCCCAAACAACAGTTCCACTTCCTTCGAATGTTTCAGTTTGCTCAATACGTCCCTCTTTGGTAACTACAAACTCACTTGTAGTAATTCTGCAAGGGTAAGGGTAAGAGTCCAATTTCTCTACATCCTCATTGTATATGCTTGCCTGATCAACTATGAGCTTAAATGGCTCAATGCTTCCTTCAATATTAAATGCCCATGGCTCTCCTCCACGACAGATAGCCTTACTATCTATTATCTCACCTTTGGGAGAATATACAACAATATATACCTCTCCGTATGGATAGTCTCCAAAATAAGATGATATAGGACTATCCTTATAAATAAATGCTATAGTATGGTCTTTTCTCTCTATTTTAGATCCATATCTAAACCACACGCACTCTTCGTTAATAAATTGGCAGTTCTGTTTATCTGGAATAAAAAGATTAACAAACTCGTCCTCTATTAAATTCCAACCCCACAAATATTCACTTCTAACAGAATTAGTATGCACATCTTTGAAATTAGATATATATTTGCTAAACAAACTGGTGTTTCTATCTTTTACAATGTATCTCTTACGATAATCATCTTTATCAATAATAATAGATCCCTTTTCCTTAGAAATGACTGTTTGTTCAATGCGACCATCTTTGGTAATCACAACTTCACTTGTAATAATATCGCATGATTGTGGGTTCCTATTAATATCTGAATGAGGTATATTTGCTTGTTCAATATTAATCTTAAATGGTTCGGGGCTACCTTGAAGATTATAATCAAATGTATCTCCTCCTCGACAAATAGCCTTACTGTCGATTATCTCACCAGAGGGGGAATATACAGTAATTATCCTATCACCATATGGATAATTTCCCGAAGGCATAGCTACATCCGAGCTCATGAATGCAATGATGAAATCTTTTTTGGATATTTTTTTTTCCATATCTAAACATCAAACCATCGTCATTATTATAATCATAATTCTGCATATTAGGAATAAACAGTTTAACAAGATCTTGACTTATTTGATCAGGATTCCCAATATTGCTGCTTGATATAGAGCCTGTGTCCATCTCTTCGAACTTAGAGATATAGCTGTCAAACGAATTGGCGTCTTGAGCAAAAGTTAGGCTCTATAACGAATAGAGTGGGTAGTCATATTTTAGTTTGCCTGTTAAGAAGTAAATCATATTGATAAAGTTTTTTATTTTTCTATATCCTCTTGCTCTTCTTTTAGCTAACTGAATTTTGCTATTAATACCTTCTAATATTCCATTTGATATTCCATTGTCAAAGTATGCTACAACGCCAGTCCAGTGAGATTTAATCATAGCTGCAAATTTTTTAAAA
>JAAYFB010000253.1 GCA_012728465.1 Proteiniphilum sp.
AGCAGTGAAATCGCTCTTAAATACATTATTGAAGTCGTAATCTAAATTAGCGAAGATATTGAAGTTCCTTTTTAATGCGTACTCACCACCTATTTGAGCACCCCATTGAAAAGTTCTTAAATCGTTAGAAAAATCATATGGGCCTCTACGTTCACCTTCGAAAATATGTTTTTCACCAGTTGGCGATCCCTGTCTAAGATAACCATCACTCACATATCCTGAGAATCCCGAGTCAATAAGAAATGACATATTAAGTCCACCGTAAATATTCCATCTTTCAGATAAAGATTTTACTACAGAAAGCGGAACTACTACATATGTATTTTGCACCTCAGTATTTACCAATCCAGTATAATAACCTTTAATAGATGCATTATCCATAATAACTTCAGTGAAATAGTTTTTAACACGTGCCTCAGTCTTCATACCTTTCGCTTGAAATCTAGCACCTAAGCGCACACCCCAATCTTGATCATCACAAAGCCACTTGGTAGCTTGCAGTCCTAATCCCAGTTGTAAACCTGGATTAAATGATTCTATCTTTCTGATCTCTTTAGGGAAGTTTGTTGGCATGCTACCACCAATAGCAAACTGCGCATTTACTTCGTAGTCTATGTTCTCTGTAAAGAAGCTTTTAAATGCTCCTTTGTTAGATGCTTGTGCATTGCCAACTAAAATAAATAGTGATGCAATAAGCAATAGTGATATTTGTCTATATTTTTGTTTCATATCTATGTTTTAATTTGAATAGTTAAACTTGAATCAATAAGAATTACTCCTAACCTTCTACGTCTGTATTCTCTTCTGTTGTTATTTGAACTTCATCAATTAACAACGTACTTCCTACAGCTGCATTAAAAATTGCACCCTCTTTGCTTGATGAGAATACGATTGTAAACATATATTCCTTTTCAGGATCAAATGTTTTACCATTTTCAAACTCAAACTTCATCTCAAATGGCTTCCATTCATCGGTTTCAATTGCAAACTCTTTAGGAAGTCGAGCAACACTTACCATGCGATCATCTTTAAAGTTATGGCTTCCTGTTAAATAGTTGTTTGATTCAGTTTTTTCAAATAATATCGCATATCCATCCCAAATATCTTCGGTCAATTCACTCGGCTCTTTACTATTAACTACAAATTTTTCACCAGCTTTATATTTAAAATATCCTGTAACTGTTTTAGGAGCATAAGCATAAGTATATGCCTGTCCAAACTCTGTAGCTGATAGAGGATTACTCACTTTTGCACGGATAAAATTACCCAAGAACAGGCTACCTGCAGCAATTGGAGCTCCAAACATACCACCTAAAGGACCAGTACTTACAGTTTTTAGTTTTGCCCCTTTACCTATGTATCCTTTATCAGTCTGCACTGTTGGCCAAAGTTCAGAATCAAATTCCTCACCTTTACCTCCGATAACTCCTAATAAAAAGTCATAACCCAAGTTACCACTATCCCAGTCTGCTCTACGAGTAGTCATATCTGCAGCATAATCGAAAAACTTAGGAAGAGGTCCTATTACGTATGATCCGAATCCTTCCCCAACGACATCATAAATAATTTCCTGGTGCTCAAAAGAATATGCAAATAAAGTACCTTCATCTACAATAAACTCTACAGTATATTTTTTTTCCCACAATCCATCTTCAGAAGTAACTGTGTAAGTCTGTGGATTTAAGAAGTCAAGTTCTGTTCCACTTTCTGGTATTATTGTAGCACCTTCTGTAAGAACAAACTCTGGAGCAAACTTATAGCTACTGGCAAATTGTCTTAATTTGAACGTAACTTTATTATTAGTTATAGATGGCTCTAACTGTAATATAGAAGAAGCATCTTCAATAGTTGCTTTTTCAATATCGGCCTCTGCATTCAGAGCCTCCTCCTTAATACAAGAAGTAAACATTGCACCCGATGCAAATAGCATTGTTGCAATGACAACAAAATTTCTTATTTTCTTCATTATTAAAAAAATTAATTTTCCGACAATAACCTAAATTATCAGACGTAGTTTGTTTCTAAATTAATACACAATGATACTTGCTCTACAAAAATGATTTTGCATGCAAGACTACAAAGATAATGCAATACTTCGTTTTGAGCAATAAAGTTAAAGTTTGAAGCGACAATTATGTTTTTCTATATTACAAAATCGTTTTAGATAATTATCAAATATGTGCGAATCATACATAGAGTGAAGGAGTATTTATAGGAAAACAATTTAATAACTCTCAATATACATTCTTGCACTAAGATCAATACTAACAGGAGTCATAAATAGAAAAACCGCTCCCTTTTAAGAGAAGCGGTTTAGATTGTGGTGCCACCAGGAATCGTCCGCGATAGCCATCGGGACGGGGAAACAAGGATTTTCAGTCATTTAATTAAGACAACAATCGTAGGTGATATAATCATGACTCACTATATCGCTTCAATAGCTTAATAGAAATATCTGGATACTGCTTTAAAGAAAAATAATACTTTCTACTTTTCATACGCTTAATATGACGTTCGATTAAAATGGCTTGCTTCTTAGTTTCACAAGCAATTGAGTAAAACAATTCCCAATCAGTAGCTAGCTTGGTATATGACTCATAATAGAATCCATCATTATGTTGCGAAACTCTCTCGGTTAAAGATTCAGTATATCCAACATAAAAACCATCTAAAAATGGACTATATAATAAATAGACATGGTAGCTCATAATCACCAGAATATAGTTTTAAAACAAAAAACCGCTCCCTTTAAGAGAAGCGGTTTAGATTGTGGTGCCACCAGGAATCGAACCGGGGACACAAGGATTTTCAGTCCTTTGCTCTACCAACTGAGCTATGGCACCAACGCTTAAGTTGTTTGTGCAATGTCGTTTCTGAATTGCGATTGCAAAGATATAGCCTTTTTTTGAACTTGCAAAGAATTACACAAGAAAAATGAATTTATTTTTATTTATTCGCTTATCTGTGTCCAACCTTGTGCTCTGAGCTCCATACTTTGATTATCTCTAGTAATAAGCACACAACCATCTTCGGCACTTGTGATATGCCCTACTAAATGAATGCCCGTTATAGCAATAGCTTCATCATGGAGCGATAAAGGAACTGTAAATAACAACTCATAATCCTCGCCACCATTTAGTGCTACTGTAGATACGTTCATGTTAAATGTCTCTGCCATGGAAGCTGTTTGATAATCTATCGGCAGACGATCTTCAAATATTTTACATCCCACATTGCTTTGTTTACAAATATGCAGTATGTCTGAAGACAATCCATCTGACACATCTATCATTGCGGTGGGCTTAATATTGTGCTCTGCCAGAAATTTAACAATATCTTTTCGAGCCTCTGGTTTTAGTTGACGCTCTAATATATACTCTTTTCCTGAGAAATCAGGTTGTTGCTCTTCCTGCCCAGCAAATATTTGCTTTTCACGTTCGAGCAGTTGCAATCCCATATAGGCAGCACCCAAATCTCCCGATACGAATATCAAGTCTGTATCTTTGGCACCATCACGAGTCACCACTTTGTCCGAATCTGCAATACCTATACATGTTACAGAAATGGTGAAACCTGTTAATGATGAGGAAGTATCTCCACCCACTAAGTCAACGCCATAGACACTACAAGCCAATAATACTCCTGCATAGAACTCCTCCAAGTCCTCAACCGAGAATCTTTTAGAGATACCTAGCGACATGGTTATCTGCTGTGGTGTACCATTCATTGCATATATGTCAGAAAAGTTAACCACAGCTGCTTTATATCCCAGATGCTTCAGTGGTGTGTAAACAAGATCGAAATGAATGCCCTCGAGCAAAAGATCAGTAGATACAAGAGTTTGCTTGTCTCCATTATCTATTATTGCTGCATCATCCCCTACTCCACGCTTTGTGGTAGACTGTGTGATTTTTATATTTTTAGTTAGGTGATCAATTAATCCAAATTCACCTAATGTTGATATCTCTGTACGCATATGAAAAAGTATAATTAGTTGTGCTTATTATAAAAAGCAAACAAGCAAACGCACAATGGGTTCACTTGTTCACAAATATGTTGTTAAAAAAAATAAAGCTTATTAGATGCGCTCTACAATAGTACGCATAATTTCAGCCATCTTAGGCTGTGCTTCGTTAGCTGCAATCTGCACCTCCTCATGAGATACTTCGACAATTTTACCAATTACACCAAGGTCTGTAATAATAGAGAATGCAAGAACTTTCATCTTAGCATGGTTAGCAACGATTACTTCAGGAACCGTTGACATACCCACTGCATCACCTCCTATTATACGCAACCAGTTGTACTCTGCTGGTGTTTCGAATGTAGGGCCAGTAAGACCAATATATACTCCGTGTTGAAGTTTAATATTTTTCTCTTTAGCCACTTCCATTGCCATAAGGCGAAGCTCCTTGTTGTATGCCTCGCTCATATCGGGGAAACGTGTACCAAGCTCTTCATGGTTTTTGCCATGCAATGGATGCTCAGGGAATAGATTGATATGATCTTCAATCAACATAATATCACCTACATCAAAGCTTGAGTTCATTCCACCCGCAGCGTTCGATACAAATAGATACTCTACACCCAGTGCTTTGAAAACTCGCACAGGAAAGGTTACTTGCTTCATGTTGTAACCTTCGTAGTAGTGAAAGCGACCTTGCATAGCCAACACTCTTTTGCTACCAAGCGTTCCAATGATTAATTTACCGCTATGTCCTTCGACAGTAGAGACAGGGAAGTTTGGAATTTCGGTATATGAAATTTCTGTTGTATCTTTTATCTCGTCTGCCAATGCACCAAGTCCTGTACCTAGAATGATGGCAACGTTAGGAACGTCACCAATTCTTCCTTTTAAATAATCAGCCGTTTGTTTGATAGTTTCTAACATGTTTGAAAATTTTTTTATTAAATGATTCTTTATCTTTATTCTTTAAAAATACTACCTGAATAGGAACATAATAAAGATTTCTCTTTACGTTCTCATTAATATTATCAATAGTTCGCAATCTAGTTGCATCCTTTTCAGTAGTAATTATTATCTTATTATCTGCATCAACGTCCATTTTTGCAAAATGATTTTCAATGCTCTTTATATCCTCCTTATCGAAGTGATGATGATCGGGAAATTCTATCGAATCAACTTTTACCGAATTGCTAGTAAGGAAATCCTTAAATGGCTTGGGCATAGCAATACCTGTAACTAGCAATATATGCTTAGAGTTAAGACATGAAATAGGCATAGTCTCAGTCTCAATATCTTGAAAGACAGGTTTAAGATCTCCGTAATCGAATGTTGAGTAATAAAGTTTTTGAAATGGAAACAAATCCAGATTTGTTTCACATATTCTGAACTCTATTGGTGACATATCCCTCTTACACTTAGTAACAATGACTATGGAGGCCCTATGTCGCCCCTTAAACGATTCACGCAGATTGCCAGCAGGCAAAAATATATCTTCATGTATAGGCCTATTGCTATCTACCAAAAGAATGGACAATGATGGCCTCACTCGTCTATGCTGATAGCCATCATCTAGCAATATCAGATCAGGCCGATTTTCTGCCTTATTATCCATTATCTTCTCAATAGCACTTTTTCTATCCTTATCTACATACACCAATGCATGGGGGTACTTACGCTTTATTTGCAGAGGCTCATCACCCACCTCTTCAGCAGTGGTATTAACCTCGACCACACAAAAACCTTTACTCTTGCGCTTATATCCTCGGCTTAGCACTCCCACTTTATAATGTGGCGATAGTAGCTCGATCAGATACTCAATGTGAGGGGTTTTGCCTGTGCCACCTACAGTGATATTTCCAACACAAATTACAGGAATATCAAATTTGTACTGCTTGTAGATATTTCTATCATACATCCAGTTTCGAATATTCACAACACCCCCATATAGCCAAGCAAATGGCAATAATAATTTACGTATTTTGGATGTCATGAAACCCATTTATAACCTGTGCGCTTTCTTATTTAATATTTAAATCATACGGAACTCTAGCCTGAATAAAATCTTGTGTCTCAGTACCCTTCAGCATCATGAATATATCATAATTTGCACCTAGCCACTCTTTGGCTGATTTAGCAACTATATCCTCTTTGCCTTTATTTAATAACTCTTCTATTGCTGTCTTCATTTTAGGATATTCGTACACTGCGTAGCTCTTGCCAAGATTTGCCAATTCGGCTGCAATATCTATTGCTTCTTGCACACCACCCAATTCGTCAACTAGGCCTATCTCTTTTGCTTGAGTTCCTGTCCACACTCTACCCTCAGCATACAATGCTAAAGTATCTTTAGGGATACCTCTTCCTTCAGCGCACCTAGTTAAGAACAAGTCGTACCCATTATTAATATACTCCTGCATCAATGCAGACTCTTTTTCATTGAATGTACGCGAAATGTTTCCGAAATCAGAAAGCTCGTTTGTTTTGACTACGTCTGCTGATATACCTATTTTATTCATTGTTCCTGAAAAGTTAGGAATCAATCCAAAAATACCTATCGAACCCGTAATGGTAGTTGGGCTAGCCACAATTTTATCAGCATTGCAAGAAATATAGTAACCGCCCGAAGCAGCCATATCTCCCATTGATACAACTATAGGCTTTTCTGCCTTAAGCTCTTCAATAGCTTTCCATATTTGCTCTGAAGCGTATGCACTACCACCTCCTGAGTTTACTCTCAACACTACCGCTTTTATGTCTTTATCTTTTCTAAGCTTTTCTATCTGATTTACCATATATTTATCTTGAATGCCACTTGCGCCACTACCCGACGTAATGCCGCCAACTGCATACAATAAGCCAATAGAGTTTGAAGACTTCTTGATGGCTCCGCTCTTAACCTTTTTCATGTCCGCCACTGATACTGATGGAATTTTAGCATCTTTGTTCAGTCCAAGCAACTCACGAAGATAATCCTTCATTTCAGTTTCATACATTGTCTTGTCAACAAGATTGTTTTCCAACAAAAAATCTGTTTTCTTAAACATAGGAAACACATCAGCTAAGTCATCAATTTGCTCGGGCGACATTCCACGCGAATTGGCTATACTACCTTTAATGACACTCCATATATCATTTAGATATGAGCTCACTTGTTCTTTATTTGCATCACTCATTTCTGTTTGAGTAAATGGCTCTGCATAAGACTTATAAGTCCCTACTTTAAAAAGTTCTACTTTAACACCTAGCTTATCCAAAGCATCTTTATAAAATAGAGGAGTTGAAGATAATCCATGTAAATCTAATGCTCCATGAGGATTTATTACAACTTCGTCAGCCACCGAAGCCAACAAATATCCGCTTTGAACATAATTGTCGGCATATGCAACAATAAATTTGTCACTTTCTTTAAAGCTCTCCAACTCTGCACGAATTTCCATCAACGTAGCAGTCGATGCCGAAAACATACGAGAGTCTATATAAATACCCTTTATATTATCATTATTCTTAGCCTTTCTGATAGCGCCAACAATATCGTTAAGCCCCATTGGTGCGACGGAACTACTTAGCAACTCAGTAAAAGGGTCGCTCTCGGCAACACGCTCCTGAATGACACCATCCAGCCTTAAATTCAAAACAGAATTTTGTTGTATCGAAACTGATTGCTGACCTACGAACGACTCGGCCATAGTCCCCACCATTCCAAAAACAACAATCATCGATATTAATGCAAATATAAAACTAGCAATAATGAAGCCAATTGCGGAGGCAAACATCATTTTAAAGAAATCCTTCATAATCTATGTTATTAATTGATTTATAGAACAAAAATAAAGAAAAAGGACAACATTACAATTTTATTTCCTCTCTTTTTCATTCTTAAGCAATATATTGCGCCCTGTTTAGCCATTTCAAAGATTTAATACATCAGGAAAAGATTATTCAAAAGTTTTTCATTCATAATTTATGTACAGAATGAATGACTAAATTATTTTTTAATGATCAAATCCAGTCGAAATGTATATATAAAAATGTTTTTCACTATATTTTCCGTTCGGAAAATGTGGCTGAAAAGTTTTTTGAGGGATCCACGACACTCGGAAAATAGGCTGAAAAACTTTTCAGAGTTACTTTCCGTAGAGAAAATGGGCTGAAAAACTTTTCAGAGTTACTTTCCGTACGGAAAATGGGCTAAAAAACTTTTCAGAGTTACTTTCCGTACGGAAAGTAGGGCTAAAAAACTTTTCAGAGCTACTTTCCGTACGGAAAATGGGCTGAAAAACTTTTCAGAGCTATCATAAACACAAATAGATTATATGTGTAGTTAGCTCATTTAGTTGAACAAAAGCTATATCTTTGCACATCAAAAATTGATAATGATCTCTCTTTTATTCATATTATGATTGAAAAGAAATAAATTTTTAAAACTGAATCATACGATAGATGCAAAACAGGTTAATATAACCTAAATAAAGATTGTCGTACGCAACGATTTTCTTTATATTCCATCTATAATAATGAGAGCGTGAAGCATGAATGAATCGCAAATAATAGCTGGATGTAAAAAAAACAACCGTAGTGCACAAAAAGCTCTATACGAGCTGTATGCGCCAAAAATGATGGCTGTTTGTTTGAGATACAGTAAAGACGATGATACGGCTAAGGATTTATTACACGATGGCTTCATACAGGTTTTTCAAAAAATAGGGTCATACAAAGGAGATGGCTCGTTTGAAGGCTGGCTGAGAAGAGTTTTCGTAAATTTATCACTAGAAAATTATCGACAAGAACAGAGAAAAATTGCCGTTTATAGCGATTACAGCAAGGACGAGACAGACTTATACGATGCTCCAGAAGACGAACTCCTAGATATTGGAGATATACCTCGCAACACCATATTGAAGATAATACAAGAGATGCCCGAAGGGTATAGAAATGTTTTCAACATGGTAATATTTGAGGATATGCCACACAAAGAGATAGCAGAGCATCTGGGCATTACCGAAGGCGCTTCGCGATCGCAGTTTTTTAGGGCTAAAGAGTTTCTACAAAAAAAAATAGAACCTCTCATTAAAAAAGAGTTTTTATAGAACAATATATGAACAAAAACGATATATACAACGACCAATTTAAGGCATTATTTAAAGATTTTGAAGCAGAAGTCCCCTCAGATGGGTGGGACAAACTTGAAAAATCGCTTGGTGCCTCAAAACGAGCCACTATAGTTCGTAGAAATTGGTATATAGGATCTGCAGCAGCCGTTGCAGCTATCCTTATTACAGGAATATTATTCATAAACAACCCAAAGCAAATTGATAATTTTACTCCGCAGCTAACTGATGCAAATACAGAAACAGTAAAACCCCAAAACAACACAAGCGTACAAGAGCAAACTCCACAAAATGTTGCAGATGCTAACACATCTAAAACACTTATAGCAAAACATACGCCTAGTAAACCAGAATTAATTGGGGAAGAAAGTATTTTCGTAATAGACGACTCTGATGTAGAAATTCCAAATCAGCCATATTTTCCACCTTCATCTAAAACATCAAAGGAAGAAGCTACGTCAGACAACAAAAAAGACAAGCAACTCACACAAGAAGAAATTGATACACGTATCAAAGAGCTTCAAGAAGCAAATAACACCAACCTTTTTGATGAATCAGAGATAGCAGGAAAAAATAAGAACCCACTTATGCTTGCCATAAATGCAAAAGGTGGACTTACATCGTCGCAAATAAAATCAAACTCACCAATGAGACTACGCAGTGCCAGTGCTCAAAACATGGGTATTAGTGACGACATTTACTTGAGTGCAGAATCAAAAAACAATCTTACAGAAGATGGCAAAAACAACACTGGAAGTGTTGCAGATAACATTGCTGAAATGACGCACTCACAACCCTACTCCGTAGGGGTAACCGTTTCGAAAAGCATAACAGATAGGCTATCTATCGAAACTGGACTAGTTTATACATATCTGTACTCGGAGTCGAAAAATGTGAGCACAAACTATGAGAATAAAGAAAATCAGGAGTTACACTATCTAGGTATTCCATTAAACCTAAATTACAATTTTGTTCAATTAGGCAAATTCAATCTTTTTGCATCCGTAGGTGCCATGATTGAAAAAGATATTAATGGAATCTATCGAGGCGTAGATTATGGCAAGAACGATGCGCTTGACAGCAGTTCGTATGGAACCATCTCTAGAAGCATAAAACTTAAAAACCCACAGTTTTCAATAAACACAGGTATAGGAGCATCATATGCACTTTATGGTGGGTTTAATATTTATGCAAAAGTAGGGGGCGCATATTATTTCGACGCTAACAACATTGATTACAAAACAATATATTCAGACAAAAAAATATTGCTTGACTTAAATGCAGGCATTAGATTTCAATTTTAAATAATTAAACAACAATAATAATGATGATGAAAAAACTATTTTTATTTTTGACAGTGGTAGTGCTAGGAATAAGCCTGTCGTCATGCTTA
>JAAYFB010000254.1 GCA_012728465.1 Proteiniphilum sp.
AATGCCGGTTTGTATCGCTAAGACTCAATATTCATTCTCTGCAGATCCTAAGTGGTATGGTGTGGCAAAAGACTTTAGGTTTAAGATTAATGACATTGTTATAAATCAAGGATCAGAGTTTATTGTTGCAATTGCAGGAGAAATGATGCGTATGCCTGGACTGCCTGCAGACCCTCAAGCCAAGCGTATTGATATTGTAAATGGTGAAGTGGATGGATTAAGCTAATATTCTTCAGTCAGCAATATAGGTGCTTAAAAAGCGCAGTTACTACTAAAATAGGTTTTGTAACTGCGCTTTACTATTGTTGTATGTCAATATTACTACTTCACTCCATTTCTTTCAAGTAATGCATTTATAGTAGCATCTTGTCCTCTAAACTTTTTATATAGTACCATTGGGTCTTCAGTATTTCCTTTCTCCAAAATGTTTTCTCTGAATGATTTTGCAGTCTCTTTATCGAACAAGCCGTTTTTCATGAATAGAGAGAAAGCATCTGCATCTAGTACTTCAGCCCATTTGTAACTGTAATATCCAGCAGCATATCCTCCGGCAAATATGTGTGAGAAAGATGTTGACATTGCAGTACTTTCTGGCACTGGTAGAAGCTTAACTCTCTCCATTGCAGATCGCTCAAATTCACGTACATCACCAGAAAACTCATCAGTAAGTGTATGCCAAGTCATGTCTAAGTATCCAAATGATAACTGACGTAAGCACATGTAACCTGTATTGTAGTTAGCTGCATCAATAATTTTTTGTACTAGATCTGCAGGCATCTTCTCACCCGTTTCGTAGTGAAAAGCAAACTTGTCAAGGTATTCTTTTTCAACTAGCCAGTTCTCCATAATTTGAGATGGTAGTTCCACAAAGTCTCTATAAACACTTGTGCCAGATAATGATTCGTATGTAGCTTTGGCTAGCATACCATGTAATGCGTGACCAAATTCGTGAAGGAATGTTTCCACTTCGTCAAAAGTTAATAGTGCAGGTTTGGTGTCCGTGGGGCGAGTAAAGTTCATTACAATTGATATGTGTGGACGACTATCAATTCCATCTTTTACATATTGATCTTTATATGAAGTCATCCAAGCACCTGCACGTTTGCCGTCTCTTGGGTGGAAGTCGGTAAATAGAATAGCAAGAAAATCACCATTAGAGTCATTAACCTCAAATGCTTCTACTTCGGGGTGATATACAGGTATGTTACTGTTCTTTTTAAATGTAATTCCAAAAAGATCTGTAGCTAGACCGAATACTCCTTTTTTTACATTTTCTAATTCAAAATATGGACGAGTCATTTCGTCATTCAAGTCAAACTTTTCGTCTTTTAGTTTGTCGGAGTAATAGCTCCAATCCCAAGGCTGTATTTCAATATCCTTCCCCTCCAAATTTCGAGCAAAAGTTGCTACATCTTTTACCTCTTGGTGAGCCGTTACACTATATGCCTCAGCTAGATTATTAAGTAAATCATATACTGCATCTTTATCCTTTGCCATTCTATTTTTTAGTACATAATCTGCATAAGAATTGTATCCTAATAGTTTGGCTATTTGTAAACGAGTGTTGACAATTTTAGTGATGTTTTCTTGATTATCAAACTCGCCACCCATTACTGATTTAGTGTTGTATGCCATGTATAGTTTTTCACGTAGATCTCTATTGTTTGAGTATTTCATAAACCCTAAGTAACTAGGTGCTGACAAATCGAATAACCATCCTTTTTTTTCTTTAGCCTTTGCTTTGGCTACAGCTGCTTCCAGGACACTTTCGGGGAGTCCAGTGAGTTCATCTTTATTGGTTATCAACATTTCGAATTTGTTGGTTTCTTTCAAGTTGTTTTGTCCAAACTCAAGAGTTGCTTTGCTAAGATCCATCGATAGTTGACGATAAATATCTTTGTCAGAATCCGAAAGTGTAGCACCGCTATTTTCAAATTGCTCATAGTACTTTTCTACAAGTCTTATTTGCTCATTATTAAGGCCAGAATTATTTCTTACATCATACACTGACTTTATTTTGTTAAACAGCTTTTCATTCAAGTTAATATTATTGCTATGCTCAGATAGCTTGGGACTTAAGCGTTGAGAAATCAACATCATCTCATCATTGCTCTCAGCACTCGAAAGATTGAAGAATACGCTTGCAACTCGGTTCATCATCCCTCCTGAATGTTCCATTGCTACAATTGTGTTTTCGAAAGTTGGATGCTCTGTATTTGCAATAATTGCATCAATTTCCAGCTTATGTTGATTTATTGCTTCATCGAATGCTGGTTCATAATGTTCTATTTTAATTTTATCGAATGAAGGTGTGCCAAATTCTGTATCGAATGGCTTAAAGAATGGGTTTTCGTCCGCCATTAATGCGGTAGATAATACTGTCATAATAAGTAATAAGTAAAATGTTTTTTTCATTATAAATTATTTTTGGTTTATTAATTTATACTTTCGTCTCTTTGGCTTTATATGCCATTGCGTAAAACCTGATTTGTTTAACTACTGATAGTAGTCCATTTGATCTTGTTGGAGATAAGTGCTCTGTGAGACCTATTTCTTTCATAAAGCGTAAGTCAGACTTTAATATTTCGTCATAAGTTCGATTATTGAATACTCTCAATACTAAAGCTAAAAGACCTTTTACAATTAATGCATCACTTTCCGCCTTGAATTGTAGTTTGCCATCAACATAATCGGTCTGCAACCACACTCTACTTTGGCATCCCTTTATTATGTTTTCAGGTGTTTTATACTTTTCTTCAAACTCAGGAAGCGTATTTCCTTGTTCAATAATATATGCATATTTATCCATCCAGTCGCTAAATATGCTGAATTCATCTATTATCTCTTGTTCGATTTGATCTATAGTCATCTCTTTTTTTAAATTGTATGTTGTATTTGAATTATTATTTTTCTTTGTAAATAACCTCCATTACTGTTTGTCCAGCCGCTCGAAGTGTCTCCTTACTTATGTTTCTGATATCATCATTGTGCGTGTGCCAATGTGATGCAAACCCTGTACTGCTATTCTTTAGATTGATTATATCAACGCAAGGTATATTCATATTCTCAATAATTGGAACGTGATCATCAGTGATATATCCACCGTTCTTCTGTACGAAATATTGGCTATAGCCAAGATTTGCAGCAGTGCTCCAAATTTTTGAAACTAATTGCGATGCATATTGCATAGAGTATCCTTCGTGCATAAAAGTTGCATTTGCTGCTCCCACCATGTCGAGTAGAATGCCATACTCTGCTTTGTAGTTTTCGATATGTTGTTGTTCAGACCAATATCTAGATCCTACACACCACCAATCTCCAGGAATGTAGTTTGTCTCGAAGTTGGGTTGTCCCCAATCTTCCAAATCAAATAGCATTATATCAATACCAATCTCAGTATTATTATTTTGTAATTGTCGTGCTATCTCTAGTAATACTCCCACACCACTTGCGCCATCATCTGCACTTATTATTGGTTTGTTTTGCTGTTCTCTATCACTTTCCTCATCAGCATATGGTCTGCTATCCCAATGCGCAAATAACATTACTCTTTTTTCTTTTTGAGGTTGGTGGCTTGCTATAATGTTTCTTATTTCAATTTCTTGACCTTCAATGTGAATTACATTTGCTTTTTGCTCTATCACTTCTGTACCAAATGCTTTTAACTTAGATGCAAGCCAATTTCCACACTCTACATGTTTTTGTGTTCCTGGAACACGAGGACCAAAGCTTAATTGCTTTTCAATATAAGAATATGCACTATCAGCATTGAACATTGGAGATACCATTTTGTATTCATTTGAATATGTAGATGAATTTGCAGTTTTTGCTGACTGGCACGAATTGCAAGAAACAGATAGTAAAATGCCCATGATAGCAATGAGCGATGCAATAAACTTCGATTTTTTGTTCATTACTTATTCTTTTGGTACGTAAATTCTGAAATACCTAGGTTTTTGTAAGTCTCTTTAAGAGCTGCTTCGTCGTCTGAAATAACTAATAGCTTATCATCAATGTGGAGTTCGGTTTGTCCAGTTGGTACAAAAAACTTATCTCCTCTTTTTACCATAACTGCTAGAGTATTGTCTGGAAGTGACATTTCCATAAGATTTCTACCATGATTCAATGTCTCGGCAGTTATAATTATTTCAGTCATAGCAGATTTTATTTCTTCAGCAAACTCTACATCAAAGTCCTGAAAACTTTTGTATTTGTTTGGTTTTTCTGCAAGTCCAAGCCACTTAGCTACAATAGGAAGTGTGGTGCCTTGAAATAATAACGAAACAATAGTAATTACAAACACTATATTAAAAATAGTTCTGGCACCAGGTACGTCGGCGGCTAATGGTAATATCGCAAATATTATAGGCACTGCACCCCTTAACCCCACCCACGATACATATAGTTTGTCTTTGATAGCAATTTTTCTAAACGGAACTAAGCATAAAAAAACTGTAAGTGGCCTAGCGACAAAAATCATAAATAATGAAATAATAACTCCAGGCACAAGAACGGGTACAAGTTCGGAAGGATTAACCAAAAGCCCTAATGTTAAGAATAATAGTATCTGGCTCATCCACGCAAAACCGTCCATAAAGCTCATAGATGTGCGTTTGTGTGCAAATCGAGAATTTCCAATAACTAAACCTGCAATATAAACAGCTAAGTAGCCGTTTCCTTTCAAATAGTATGTAGCGGAAAAAATGAATACCCCCATTATCAATAAAAGAACAGGGTATAGTGATATGTTGTCCATCTTTATTTTGTTGATTATAAAGACTGCAACTTTTCCTAATGAAAAACCTAATATTGTGCCTACAACCAGTTGAATTATTATTGTGAGTGCTACCATCAAGTAGTTTGGATTGTTCCCTGAATTGATGATACTAATTAAAGTAATAGTTAGCATATACGCCATTGGATCATTACTTCCACTCTCTAACTCTAGCATTGGTCTAAGATTGTTTTTTAGCGCTAATCCTTTTGATCTAAGGATACCAAATACCGATGCAGAGTCCGTTGATGAAACAGTAGAGGCTAATAACATTGCTGTAAGGAAGCCGATACCTAAACCCATATATACTTTTGCTGATAGCCACCAAACAAATATTCCTGTAAATAGGGCAGTGAGCATTACGCCTAGCGTAGCTAGAATCACACCTTTTCTCAATATAGGTCTTATCTCATTAAATTTAGTGTCAAGACCGCCGGAGAATAAAATTAAGCTAAGAGAGATTGTACCTATAGCTTGTGCTACTTGTATGTTTTCAAATTTGAGTCCAAAGCCATCACCTCCAAATACCATTCCTACGATAAGAAATAGCAAAAGGACTGGAACCCCAAATTTATGTCCAGCTTTGCCTACTATCATACTGATGAAGAATAAGAAAGAGCCGATAAGTAATATAAGTTCGGTAGATATTTCCATAAGTGATTAATATAGTTTTTGTTTGAAATTAATATTATTGTTAGTTACCGATAATATTGCCTCTTTTCCAGTGACAAGTGGATAGTTTTTTGTTACATGTCCTACAGGAAAGTTAAAGCATATCGGAAAGCTATACTCGCGAAGAGTGTTTGCTATGGTTTCGCGAAGAGGATAATACATATTAGGGTCCTCTTCGTATTCTGTAAATATGCCAACTATAAGCCCTGATATTTTGTCAAACATCCCAGAAAGCTTAAGTTGGTTAATAAATCTATCTATTTTGTAGGGAGGCTCTCCAATATCTTCGATAAATAGGATGCCATTTTTTGGTGCATAAAATAGTTTAGTTCCTAATAATCCACACATGACAGCTAGGTTGCCACCAAAAAGCACTCCTTTTGCCTCTCCATTTTTGTTAATAGAGTAGTTATCATTAACAGTAATTTGATAGTGAATGTTTTCACCAAATAGAATTGATTTTGTAGATATTACAGAGGGATCGTTGATCCCCTCTTCAGAAAAGTGTTTAGCCATTGGTCCATGAATAGACATGATGCCGTTCTTTTGAAGTGCCGAGTGAAGTGCTGTAATATCGCTATAGCCTATTATCCATTTTGGGTATCGCTTTAGGCCTACAAAATCTACTTTATTTAAGAGATGTATTGCCCCATATCCACCACGGGAGCAAAGTATCATTTTGATATCCTTGTCATTGAGTGCTTGTTGTAAGTCAGAAGCTCTATCTTCTACTGTTCCGCTAAACCTACCTGCTTTAGTCAAGGCATTGTCAGATATTGCTACATCTAGTCCCCAATCACTAAGGATTGATGCAGTATTATATACAAGCAAACTGTCTATGTTCCCAGCTGGCGAAACTATAATTGCTTTATCATTTAGCTTAAGTTTGGGTGGTTGTATCATTTAAGTATAAATTAAAGCAAAAAAATACAGAGTGATTATTGCATCACTCTGTAAAAATTGTTTGGTTATGCATCTATGTGCGCATAAGTTGCGTTCTCTTCTATGAACTCTCTACGAGGTGGGACCTCTTCGCCCATAAGCATCGAAAATACAATATCTGCTTCAGCGGCATTGTCAATTGTAACTTGGCGTAGTGTACGCAATTCAGGATTCATCGTTGTTTCCCAAAGTTGCTCTGCATTCATTTCTCCAAGACCTTTATATCGTTGCGTGTTAACAAGGTTTTCATTTCCGTCAGCATATTTGTCGATAAATGCTTGGCGTTGTCTCTCGTCCCAGCAGTACTCTTGGTGCTTTCCTCTCTTGCATAAGTAGAGTGGAGGAGTAGCAATGTATATATTACCATTCTCGATAAGCGTTCTCATATATCTAAAGAAGAATGTAAGAATCAAAGTTGCAATGTGGCTACCATCCACATCAGCATCCGTCATGATGACAATCTTATGATAACGAAGTTTATCAACGTTTAGCTCTTTGCTGTCTTCTTCAGTTCCTATTGTAACACCTAACGCAGTATATATATTGCGAATTTCTTCGTTTTCGAACACTCTATGTGGCATTACTTTCTCCACGTTAAGTATTTTACCACGAAGTGGAAGTATAGCTTGGAATTGACGGTCGCGTCCCTGCTTAGCAGTTCCACCCGCAGAGTCTCCTTCGACAATGAATATTTCGCAGTTTTCGGCTACTTTATCAGAACAGTCAGCTAGTTTGCCTGGTAGTCCTCCACCTGTAAGTGGCGATTTGCGTTGTATCATCTCGCGAGCCTTACGTGCAGCATTCCTGGCTGTAGCAGCAAGAATAACTTTTTCGATAATGATTTTAGCCTCTCTTGGGTTCTCTTCCAAATAGTTTGTAAGTGCCTCACCTGTAGCTTGATCTACTGCTCCCATTACATCACTATTACCTAGTTTTGTTTTAGTTTGACCTTCGAATTGTGGTTCCGCTACTTTAACAGAAAGAACCCCAGTAAGACCTTCTCTAAAGTCGTCTCCACTAATTTCAATCTTTAGCTTTTCTAACATTTTAGAGTCTTCAGCATATTTCTTCAGTGTA
>JAAYFB010000255.1 GCA_012728465.1 Proteiniphilum sp.
TGGTTCGCCCATATTAAATACAACACGGTCAAACATGGCTTTATGCTCATCTATGTGTCGTTGCTTAGCGTCAGCATATGTAGTGCCATTTGTTTTATCTAAAATACTTTTACATACAGCTATGGGGTCAATTGAACGATCAAAATCTAATTTAGAAAAATTGTAGTCTGTAGCAGCTGTAAAATAAAATACTACCTCATCTGCATTCTCCACAAAGAAAGAGTTAGCATTTGTTGTCATACTACCACCTTTGTTTGAACCTCGCAACAAGCCCCCAAACTTCATGTGTAGCCCAGTACCACTACTTTCTTTCATAGGTAAATCTGCAATTTGACCTTCAATTTTTAATTCCTTTGGACCATTTGGATATGCAGTGGCATCTTGTTCACGCGAATATGAAAGCCTAAATGTGAGAGCACCTGGTTTATTTGCAGAAAAACGCATAACCATAGAATTATCTGGAGCTGACATAAAAACTTCTCGAGTATATTCCACACCGTCAGTCTCATATTTTACTGTCGCAATACCAGTTTGTAAGTCTAATGACCTTTTGTAGTTTGAAACTTGATTAGCAGATATATTATTATTTAAGAATTGAATTTTAAATTCTCCAAAAGATTGATTGGATCTAATGCGTAAAGGGCTACTTCGCAAGTATTTTTCAGATAACTGTGCAGCCTCTGCTATTTTTCCTTCTAAAAGTAGCGCCTGTATCTCGGGCATCTTATCCGCAGCGTCAGCGTCAGACTCTGTCTTTTTACCAGCCCACAAACTCTCCTCATTTAGCTGTATGGTCTCTTTATTATAATCTCCATAAATCATAGCACCCATACGCCCATTGCCAATAGGCAATGCATCTTCCCAAATTTTAGATGGTGCCTTGTACCACAACACATGATCTTGATGCTGTGCATGTACACAAACGCTGACAAATAATGTCAGACAACTTACAATAAATGCTCTCATGCCTTCTTTATAAATGTTATATTATTAATATTTTTACTTCAAGTTCAAAAGATTACAATACTTTTCAGATGCCAAATATAGCAATTTATCTATTAATTGCTCCAATTATATTCAGCTATACTAATTATTACTCGACAGGTATTTAATAAACACTAGTATGTATTTCAATTATTATTTGATACCGCAAGTAAATTAGTAATCATATATCTAAAATTAACATAGGGAAAGTGAACTACTTTATAAAAATAATGTAATCACACATTCCCTATGAAATTTCTATCATATCTACATTCTGAAAAAAACGTAGGAAGTCACGCACAAAGGTTATCACTTGTCTTCCAATGTAGTAATATCCACTTTAGGCTTTTCAAGACCCAATTTTGCTATATAATCCTTAGTTTCATCTACTTGTTTTTGAGTGATAGTGTAACTATACTTTCCATAATCCTCCAGCTCTATATCCCCAACATAGAAGAAACCCCACTTTTCGAAGAACTCAGTTAAATCTACTTTACCTACTTCACAAGCAAGTTTAATAAACTCAAATTGATTTCTTATTGATTCATTTCCTAAACCAACATGTGGACGATTTCGCATCTCTTCCATCAAATCAGCATAGAAATCAGGATGTCCATTTTCTGAAAAATACAGATGCAACTGCCAGAATGGAACTAACCGAACAAATACATCATCAACTTGTAGATAAGAGATACCCTTATCCATAAGAACCTCACGCGCCTTATCGTATGACTTCCCATTTTTAAGTCGGCTTGTATTTCCCAATCCTATTGTAGTATATAATGAATATAGGTTGTTGCTCACTTCAGTAAGACCTCCCCAATTTAGTTGCGGACGAACTTGAAGCACGTGCCCAACCTCGTGGCTAAAGCCCCAGCATGGATCACCCTTTACTACTACTGATGGATTAGCAACCATATTCATAGTACTTTCATTACCCATGTATGCCACACCATTACCATCTCTAAACATGTAATAATGGAAGTTGACACGCGCAAATATTCTATTCTTAGGCAATCTATTATATTTCTCAAGCCCCATAAACTTATATTGTCTAAGAAGCATCTTATCATAATTTTCAATCAGTTCAATACCTCTATTATAAGTAAATTGTTTAAAGAACTCAACAGGATATGCTACTTGGATATATTTTCCTTTCATATCCATAATAGGGCTAACAGCATTATCAAGCAATGAATTCCACTCTTCGTCAGTTTGAGTAGTAGCATCAAAATATCCGTTTACTTCACCCGTAGGGAAATGAATAGCAATATCTTTAGCAGAAATATGATCTTTATCAACGAAATAATCTATATAAGCATTTGCATCATACTCCAGATCAATAATATTTATCCCCTCACGAAGCTCAATAACCTTATCATGTAACGACCAATCTCCTTCTCTTTCTCCTTTAGGTTTGCGCATCAAGTTAGGAAGTCGCAAGCTGATCTCATTTCCATAAGTATTACCTACCAACACAATATTCTTTCCCTCTTTAAGGAACATACCAGTAATATTCTCATATCGACTAAAGCCATTACCAATTTTAAGCTCTTCAGCAATGATGTCTGGCGATGGTACTGGACTATAAGTAGCAATTCGATATTTTGAATCATAATTTCCATCATATAGTTGTTCAGCTATACTGCGTAATAGTGGACTCTTTATCTTTTTTATCTGTTTGGGCTTCACTCCAGGCTTTAACTGAGAGCATGAAGCATCAGTAAACAATGAAAATTCTGCTGCACTATTAGGGTTTTGTTGGAAAAACTCCATTTCTGAAATGCTTACATAGCCATTCTCACCACCAGTCCCCGACAATACCTCGTACCTTATGTACTCTACCTTTTTTAGGTTTAAATCAATAAACTGTTTGCCCCCTACTCCTTTAAGGTTTCGAGTGTCACCTACCTTAAACTCCTTACCTCCATATTGCTTAGCATACACATTCATCTCCTTAATCTTGCCATTGTGGCTAGTAGTACCATGAATAATTGCATAATCTATCTTTTTACCTTTTTTCTTATCAAAATGAAAACTAAATTCTACAGGAAACTGTGTTTCGCCTCTCCAACGAGAGTGATAGCCCGACTCAAAATTGCCATCTATAGTGTTCTCGATTCCACGTTCTTCTTGAAATTCACCTCGCTCTATCGTTGCATATTTCACTGGTATCATTATATCATTAAATGTCTCTTTTTCAATATCAACGTTTATCTGCGAAATTGCTAAATTAGATATTGATGAAAGCATCAATAATGACAATAAATAGGAATAGTACTTTCTCATAATGTTTTACTCTAAATATAAATTATTTGTTTATTTATCTATTTAATGTTTATAATCAGTTTTACGAAAGATAAAAAAGGGCGCCATGAGTAGTTTTTATTGCACATCGCCACATGTATTGCACAAAGTTAAATATATTACCCGATAAGACTTCTCAATACGTATAATAATAAACTATTTTACTAGAGATAATTAATCAGATAAATAATATATCTAAACAAATAAAACATACCCAAGTAGCCGAAAAGAAACTCTTTTCTAGAATATCAAACTACCTTAATAAATAGCTATAACACGCTTGACATTTCTGCAATAAAAGGCAAAGTCAATTCAAACAAGTTGACGAAAAGCTATTCTTTACCGAAAGTTGCAATCAACATCAAGTGAAAAAGTAAAAGATTTATCTGCTTTTTACAACAAATCTATTTCCTTTTGCATCGATATGCATAAAGTTGATTAAGAGCTATGAATATAAATATGTTAGCAAAATAATTCTTATTTCACTAACGATGTTCCTTTAAAGATATAAGTGTTATCACTAAGTCTAAGAGGCTTACCACTAGCAGATTCTACATTTTTCAGTACAATGCTCTTTGTTACAATATAAGGATATTCCTCAATGTATGTATCATCAGTCATATCTTTGTTGAAATTTGCGAATATAGCACCACCTTGATATCCTGCAGGATGTTCAACATCCTCTATTTTAAGATTTTCTATTGTGATTTTCTCAGGCATATAACATTCATATCCAAAATCATGTTTACCTGAGTTGTAACCGTTTATCAAGTTGACACTTCCACTTTTCACTCCAGTAGGAAAAAAAGTACAGTTGCGAATTATAAACTCTCCTTGCCAACTACTTCCATAATCGGAGCGCAAATTAATAAAGGCTCTGCTTTTCACCATAGTATTTTCCACAGTAAAAGTTCCACTTCCTATCGCATTGATGCCCTGATGACCTAGCGATGAATTACGAATAACGGCATTCGCAACCCCCATATGTGCATCAAATCTTGAAAAAGTGCAATTGTCATATAATATATTTTTACAATAGTTAGAGCCCATTATTCCCCAATAAGAGGCATCATTAATATCATTTGTTTGCTTACAGTTCTCAAATGATATATTCAAAGCCCTATTCAATGATATGTCGTAAGTTCCCATAGATACAGCAGTGCCAGCAGATCCTATAGTTCGATAAACTTTATGACCAGTAAGCAATGTATTTCTAACAGCTACATTGACACAATTGCTAATATTAATAAAGCCTCCATACGGTGCACCAGTATCTCCTTCACCAATAACATAATGCTCTAGTCCTTCAATCAACACATTAGATCTAGTGATAGAAAAACCACGACTGTAATAATTATATTTTGACTCCTCTCTATTAGCAATGGTGGTAAAATGTCCTCCAGTAATAATTAAAGTTGAATCATCAATTGGTAGAAAACTCATAGCAGTTATTTGATCAAAATCCCATATTATAGGTGTTTGACTATCTATTTCGCCATTCGCATCTACTAGAAAAATATCTGTTTGATACGAGCCACTATTTTGGTTTGGCCCATACCTAATATATCTCTTTGTAGTTGAGTCTGTAACGGTTACTACACCTGCCCTAGTTTCAGATATATTTATTTTATCCTGATTCTTTTTTAGGGAAGTAATACCAGATATGTTTATAGCCTTTAAATCAGAATCAATAGAGAAGACATGCTTTTTTCTATTTTCTACTTTAGTATCATCAATAATAAATTTTGAATCTCCAAAGTCTGTGTTTGTTCTAATACTCACAACACAATCCTTTCCACCAATGTAGTAAGTCGAGTTATCAACAGATTTCACTTCCAAACCATGCTCGTTCGCAAATTTATGTGCTTTCTGAATTGACAATATATCGTCAGTTTTACCATCACCCTTTGCTCCAAAATCTTTATAAGTTACCCACCCTCGAGTGATAAGGACTTGATTATCGATTTTAGCATATGAGGATAAAGTAAATCCTAAAATTATAGCTATCAATACAGAGGTTTTTTTTATTTTTCCGTTCATATTATTAATTATTTGTATAGATTAAAACAAAAGCACACTAAGCTAAAGTGCATGACATACTAAGTGCCACATCCATTCTATCTCGATTTCACTCTAAAAGTATACCATTTGCTGTAATTAAGCAAAACTTACTTGATTACATTTTAAAATGAAAAGTAAGGTATTATCATAATGAAAAGAATCCTCCACCTCCTAACCAATTAAATAATTAGACTATCTATAGTCACCAAGACACACCTTTTAACATTTGCGCAATTTCCACCCAGCAAGCATGTTAACCGATTTAACATGATAAAAATACTCTTCGTTAAATATTTAACCAAAAAAGATGGCTAAAAACGATAACTGCCTGATAAATAATAGCAACAACTTTTATCATTGTGAATAACAGTTAAAAATCACCCTCAACCACAAATGAGATTTGCCCTTTTTAAAACAAATCACTCTGAACCACAAATGAGATTTGCCCTTTTTTGATGAAAAAACTCCAATTCTTGAAGCTAAACAACAGTTTTGGCTCCAAAAACGCCTCCAAAAAGTTAAGTGATGTTATAAAATGGCCGAAAATACCCCAATCTCATTTGTGGTTGGGAGTGATTTGAACTTTTTACCCCAAATCTCATTTGTGGTTGGGAGTGATTTCTTCTCATAACTGCCATTTATATACATAAATAA
>JAAYFB010000256.1 GCA_012728465.1 Proteiniphilum sp.
ACATCACATTCTTTATTCCAAACCTTTTCATGAAAAATGGTATCGCAAGAATGAATAATGTTTCCGAAATTTGAGAGACAGAGAGTATAATGGTCGAAAAATTATTTATAAGGCTTCCCTTCGGAAATACAGTGGGGTCTTGCAAAAAGCTATCCCCATAAGCATTTGTAAGTTGAAGAGCTGCTCCTAGCAATAGACTAAAAACAAAGAATATAACCATTCTCTTATCTTTGAACAAAACAAATGCCTCAAGACCGAAGTGTTCAACCCATGATTTCTTCTCTTTCTTATTTTCTCTTTTTGTTTTTATGGTTGGCAATAATAAAAATGAATATAAGGATAAGAAGATTGCAAAGATTGCAGAAATAATAAATGAGACCTTGATACTATAACCAAATCCCCACTCTTTAGTAAAAATATTAGTTACCCACATAGCCACAATAAATCCAACTGTACCCCACACCCTTATTGGAGGGAAGTAGGTTATAGGATCTTTTCCTTCTGCCTTTAAAATATTAAATCCTACAGAATTGGTGAGGCCAATAGTGGGCATATAAAAGCTCATTGCAATAAACAATACCCAGAAGAAATGAATTGGCGAATCTATCGATGGCAAAAACAACATCGTTATACCAAAGAATAGATGCAATAATGCGTAAACATACTTCGCATTCCATTTATCAGCAATAATTCCAAAAAGTGTGGGCATAATAATCGATGCAAATCCCATGGTTGAGAACACCAAGCCAAATTGTGCCCCATTCCATGCCTTTTCTACAAATCCATAATGTCCCAAAGTCATCATCCATGCACCCCATACGAAGTACTGGAAAAAATTCATAATGATTAGTCTAAGTTTTGTGCTCATATAGTTTTTTTGTGGTAGTTATTAATTCTACTATTTATCTTTTCAGCCACGGTGTTGGGTTCAACTTATTAGTCTTATGCCATAACTGGAAGTGCATTGAAGCAACACCTGTATCGGGGTCTGTGTAGATAGTTCCTATTGACTGTCCTGTTTTTAACTTGTCACCAAGCTTTACATGCAGGTCGTATATGTTGGCATAGAAAGTGTAATAGTCGCCATGTCGCACTATTACACAGGTATTCATACCTGGGAAGTAAGCCACTTTGGATACTTCTCCATCAAATACACTTCGGATATTTGCACCACGTTGTGCTTGAATATCAATTCCGTTGCTATTTGTAGATATATTCCATTCACTATGCCTATTTACACCAAACTGTGAAACAATACTTGATGTTCCAGCAACTGGCATAGGAAGCTTTCCCTTATTAGATACAAAGTTTTTAGATAGATTAAATGTCTCGTCAACATCAACTTTTGGAGCTTCAACTTTTGGAGCTGGCTGTGTGCCCCCTTCTTTTTTAGTTTCAACATCCGTTTTACCTTTTGCCTTAGCCTCTACAGCTCTCTTAGCTTGCTCGGCCTTGCGACGGGCTTCAGCCTCTCGTTCTTGACGAGCAACCTCCTCCCTAATCATTCTCTCTATTTCTGCATCTACTTTTCGGGCTTGTTGTTCTTTGTTTCTCAAAGTTTTTTGAAGATCTTTTTGACGTACTTGAGACTCTTTAATCTCTTTTTGCTTAATATCTTCCTCAGCTCTAAGTTTGTCTTGTTCAGCTTCCAATGCTTTTAAAGTCTGCACTCTCTCAAGTTTTGCTTTTTCAAAATCGGCTTTCTTTACATTTAGCTCCTCGTTCTTAGCTTTTATCTCATTTGCCTGAGATCTCCTCCATTTTGAGTACTCTTTGATGTATTGCATCCTCCGTAGCGACTCACCAAGTGACTTTCCTGAGAGTATAAAAAACAATTCATTCTGACTACTCCTATTAGCCTGTAGTGTACGAACAGCCTTGGCATAACTATCCTGTTTATGTTTTAGCTCCTCCCCCAATCTTTTGATATCACTCTCTATTTTAGTCAACTCTTTAGTAAGAACATCTATTTCTTTATTTTGTAGTGCCATCATCTCCTTACGAGATGAAATTTGCTTATTAATAAGGTTTATTC
Source organism: Proteiniphilum sp. (assembly GCA_012728465.1). GTDB lineage: Bacteria > Bacteroidota > Bacteroidia > Bacteroidales > Dysgonomonadaceae > Petrimonas. The sequence continues at coordinate 2,036 of JAAYFB010000256.1, forward strand.
TTTGCAAGATTGTGGTTGTTTGCTTTTTTACGTCCAGAAATAGCTTGTTAGTACTCTTGATATCCTCAAGAATAACTTTTTGTTGTTCCCTAAGTTTCTCTATCTCTGATGTTTGAGAAAATAATGGCACAGACAATAGCAAAAGAGATAATAGTATAGAGAGCCTACTCATCAATTTATAGTTAGGATATTAATAATGTCAGAAATTAAAGCACGCTCGTATCCATTTGGAATTGACAATTGCAATTCGAAATCCTCATCAATAACTATTCCTGAAAATTCAAGTCCTACATTGGCTTTACGTTTTGGTGTCGCCAATTCAACTTTCATTTTATGTGGGAAAACCTCTTCATTGTTTTGCACAAATTCATCATAGTTCCAATCTAGCTCATACTTTCTTTTAGTCTCTTTAAGTTGTGTACTTGATACGTTGTCATTTCCGTTGATAGAAAAGCTATATTCGATACCAGATTTTTTATCAACTGACTTTATTAGATAGAATTGATCTGAAATAAGATTTGTTGAAAAATTTTCAAAATCAGAATAAGTCACACTATTACTACCCGATACAAATAATCTATTTGTGAGCAGTGACTCAAGTGTGGTATAGTCAAAACCTACTGGATATATTTCATATAGTGATGCGAAAGACTCCCTTACATACCTCTTGTTCATTCTATCAAGAATGACTACATCGTTATGATCAACATAAAAGCGCAACATCTCAACTCCAAATAGTGGTTGAACAGATATTTGTATAGCTTTATCTTTTAATATTTTAATGTTTGCTTTGGAGCTAATAGATTTCTTTCCTGCCGATAAATTAATATTGATACGTGAAGAAAATGTATTAAAATCAAGTTGCGTATTTATCACATCAGCAAACAGCTCTTCACTCACTTTATTAGATATAGGAGAAGTAGAAAGAATATGCTTTTTAGATTTACACGACTGCATACCAGACCATATTGCGAATGCTGCAATTAGCAGCAATAGTATTTTTTTACGTGTCATTTTTTATAGTATTTTTTTCGTTTTATCTTTTTCTTCAATACTTTAGAGTCCCCACCCAACTCTTTTGCTTTAATCCATTGCTCAACGGCTTTATCTATATCTCCTGACATCGACAGTATATCTCCATAATGTTCATACACCTCTGCCGAAGACTCTTCTTTGCCATATTCTATAGCTTTTTCTATATATATTTTTGACATGATGTATGCCTCTTGCTCAAATAGTACCCAAGCATATGTGTCTAAATACGTCGCGTTAGTAGGTTCAGCTTTTATGGTAATGCTACTCATCTTTTCAGCTTTATCTAAGTCCTTTCTATGCAACGTTAGGTAATAGCTATAATTGTTTAAAACATGTAAGTTAGTAGGATTAATTTCTATTGCTTTTTCGTATGCTTCAAATGCTTTAGTGTCATCTTTCAACATATGGTGTATATCACCAATTTGTCCATAAAAATCAGACTCTATCAACGGGCTTTGAAATTCAGCACTCTCCAATCCTTGTTGAAGTACATGCATCCCTTCTTTAAGCTTTTCTTGTTGCAATTTAGCCATTGCATTATAAAAATAGAATTCGGGTGATGTTGGTATATTTTTAATGCCTTCGTCAGTTATCTCGGTCAGTCTATTCAGCGTTTGGGGGCTGTATGTAGTATCTGCAAGAGTTATTTCTATCATCTTCCCATATCCAACTGGGTCTTTAGGGTTATTATTGGTATAAGTCTCAAACTGAACTAATGCCCCTTCCTTGTCATCTTGCAACAGCAACACATCACCATACAGTAAGTTTATTTCATAATTGTTAGGGTGCTGTTCAAAAAGTTGCTCAAACAAGTCATTTGCCTTAGTAATCTCCTGTTTGTTCTGTCTCAAGACTGAAATATACCTTGTTAGCAATTGTAGCTTTTCTTCAATATCCATTTTGGGATTTACAATAGCTCTCTCAATCTCTGCTGCTGATTCTTCTTTATTGCCTATCTTTTCGTAATAGTTTACCATGGATAATATTAAACCTGGATTTTCGGCATCTATCTCCTTTGCCTCACTATAAAATGACTCTGCCTTATCAAGCTGATTGTCTTGTAAATATAGATCGCCAATTAAAAGTATATAACTAATATTATTAGGATTTTTGTCCACCATTGCTTGTATTTCAGCAAATGCCATATCCTTTTTGTTCATCATGTTATACAATCTGAACTTGTTGAACGCTATTGCAGGATTCTCTCCCGAATATTTTTGCAGCGAGTCTAGCGAATGTATTGCTTCATCATACTGTCCGTTATCACTATAAGCATTGGCTAGCTCCATGTATAGATCAACCTTAGCAGGATACTCTTTTAATAAAAACTTATATGCATCAATAACCTCCTGTTTATTGCCAAACTGCTTATTTAGTCCTGCCGCAATCATATTGTAATAATAATTGCTAGGATCGTAAGCTAATGCTTTATCTACATACTCGAGCCCCTTTTCAGACTGACCCAGTGAGCTATAAAATGCTCCCAGCTCAATAAGCACACTTGCATTTGTAGAGTCAATAGCCATACAATGTTGAAGGTAATCAAACGCCTCAGCATATTTACTCTGCACTTTAGCATTTAGTGCTGCGTAGAAATAATGATCAAACTTGTATCGAGATTCCTCATCTAAAATACTCCCCATCTGTTGCGAAAACAGACCGTTTGCGAATACGAAAACAAGTAGTGTCGATAACAATATTCTTTTTATATAATTCATTATAAGTTGTTCAGTTGTTTATTTTTTTCCGGTGTGTCCAAATCCGCCAGCACCTCTATCGGTTTCGTCCAAAGTATCTACCACCGTCCACTCCACACGTTCGTGTTTGGCTATCACCATTTGGCATATTCTTTCACCATCATTCACAACAAAATCCTTATCGGATAAGTTTATCAAAATTACACCTATCTCACCTCTGTAATCTGCATCAATAGTTCCTGGTGAGTTTACAATAGAAATTCCATGTTTAAATGCTAATCCGCTTCGTGGTCTTATTTGAGCCTCATAGCCTTGTGGCAGTTGTATAAACACACCCGTAGGTATCAGCTTTCGTTGCAATGGTTTTAGCACCTCTGGCTGATCAATATTGGCTCGCAAATCCATTCCCGCAGAAAGTAGGGTTGCATATTCAGGTAAAGTATGTTTTGATTTGTTTATTATTTTGACTTTCATATTGTTCTGTATCGATGCTATTCTTTTTGAATAGATATATTTTAACCTGCGAATTTAAACATTTATGATTAGATAATTATCAATTTGATGAAAATTAAGGTTAATGCTCATTTAATGAGCTCAAAAAACACTTTTTTCTATCGTAAAAAAGAGCAAAAATAAGAACAACTTTGAGTTAGGCATATTATTGGTTTACAATAATATTTATATCTTTGTAATACTATGGGTAAAGAAGAAGATCTATTGAAGAATTTGCGACAAATGATAAAAGAGCAGGGAATTGAGTCATTCCATCTGCTTGAGGACCTAGTTCCGATAGAGGAGCAAATGGAGTTTTTCCGTGCATCAGAGACATTAAGAAAAAACAAATATGTGTTTGATCTAGACGAAGAAATTGTTATTCTTTTCTCTTCCAACCAACCTATTGAACGCAAAAAAACTAGCTTAGTGCGACTATCTACACTACCTGAAGTGAGTGCATATAGAGCTATAGAAACATATCACAGTAGTCCTTTAGAGCCTGAACTGAATAATTGGTCATCAATGGCACTGCTAGGCAGTAAAATTATCCTAAACTCTAATCTTTCGGGACAACAACAAGTATATATTTCCTCTGGACTGGGTGGATATGGAAAGAAGCTGCGTTTCTTTGGTCTTTTTTCAACCAAAGATCGACAACCATTTTCAGATCTACAGCGAGAAATTGTTGATAGAGAGTTCCGTTTTCAATTCTCACAAAATGAAATTGATATAGAATCATTTGACTTAGAAGAAAATTACTTTACCATTCTTATGCTTTTCTCACTAGATACAGATGCCAGAGAAAGCATAAACGCCACAATAGAAGAAATTAATAAATATGGTAATTTCCTTGACTCTAAATACTTATTTACCAACGTAAAGATACTTGATAAAGAAGAAATTATTAAAATGATTAGTAGAAGACAAGGCAATGATTTGGGTCTAAATGACTACTAACAACATCAATGCAACTCTACAAATAAATTGTATAATCAAGTATCTTAAAATAGAAGACAACACACACTAAAACACATTATTTACGTTAGCATTAAAAAAAGAGAACCACATAACTAATGTTAACAATTAGCATAACTTTGCTAATTCAATATCATTCTAAAGTAATATTTATAGCCCACAAAAGATATTATTGTCATAATCGTTGTGAATTGTCTATTTTCTAAAGAAATCATTGTCATTCATAAAGGATTTTGACTGAAAACGAAGTAAAACAATGAAGAAAAAAATAATCTGTAAATATTGGATGCAAATGACATTGAAAAAATAAAAAAGCTGTCGAAAATATAATGAAATAACAATACCTGTAATCAAAAAGCCTGAATGAAATGTGGGGGAACTATTAATAAAAAGTTGTGATACATAAGCATAAGATGAAAGTGTTGAGCACGAGCTATAATGAAGATTAATACATATTACATAACCATATTTGTTATACAAAAAGGGTTCCAATGTCATCATCAATAATGAACATTGGAACCCAAATTAATATCTATAAAACTCTAGAGCATAAAAATACTCATATGTGGTAAATAATTACTCAATACCAGCGGCTTTGTATGAAATACCTAAAGCATCTGCAACACCTCTACCATAGGCTGGATCAGCCTTGAAGCAATTACCAATGTGTCTGATTTTGATGATATCATCAGAGCATCCCATATTGCGAGCGGTGTTGTCAAACAGACGTTGTTGCTCCTCAGCATTCATCAGGCGGAACAGTTTTCCTGGTTGTTCGTAGTAGTTATCGTCATCTTGGCGGAAGTCCCAGCGTTGCACATCACCACCTTTTTCAACAAGTTCGTTGTGCTCTGGTTGTTCATTCCAAACACCGTAGCTGTTTGGCTCGTAATGCAACGCCGAACCATGATTTCCATCCACACGCATAGCACCATCACGATGGAAGCTGTTGTACGTGTCCATTGCACCTCTAGGTTGATTAACTGGTATTTGGTGGTGATTTACTCCTAGTCTGTAACGTTGGGCATCACCGTATGAGAATAGACGACCTTGCAACATTTTATCGGGCGAGAAGCCAATTCCTGGAACTATATTAGCAGGATTAAAAGCCGCTTGCTCTACATCTTGGAAATAGTTGTCAGGATTGCGGTTCAATTCAAACTCGCCAACTGGAATAAGTGGGAAATCCTTCTTGTACCACACTTTTGTTAAGTCAAACGGATTATATGGCATATTGGCAGCCTCCTCCTCCGTCATTATTTGCACATACATCTTCCATTTTGGAAAATTCTTGTTACCTATTGCCTCAAATAAGTCTCTACCAGCACTTTCGCGGTCGCCACCTATTACCTCTGCAGACTCTTGGTCTGTTAGGTTTTCAATACCTTGTTGAGTAACAAAGTGGAACTTAACCCAATGTCTTACGTTTTCAGCATTGATAAAGCTAAACGTGTGGCTACCAAAACCGTGCATATGTCTGTATCCTTTTGGAATACCTCTATCACTCATTGTAATAGTTACTTGGTGTAGAGCTTCAGGTAGATTTGACCAGAAATCCCAATTGTTGTTTGGGCTACGCAAGTTTGTATGAGGGTCGCGCTTCACTGCGTGGTTTAAGTCAGGAAACTTTAATGGATCGCGGAAAAAGAATACTGGCGTGTTGTTTCCAACCAAATCCCAATTGCCTTCTTCTGTATAGAATTTCATTGCAAA
>JAAYFB010000257.1 GCA_012728465.1 Proteiniphilum sp.
ACCCATGAGCAGGAGCCGAATCACCTGCACTATGTCTATCTTTAGAATCAAATATTTGCCTCAAACCCTCCTCATCCAATACTCCCTTACCAATTCTGAGCATAGTTCCCACAATGGCTCGAACCATATTTCTAAGAAATCTATTTGCCTTAATTGTAAACACAAAATCATCTCCTTCTTGTAGCCAATAAGCTTCATAAATATGACACACATTTGTTTTAGCTGCAGAGTGAAGTTTACTAAAACTTGTGAAGTCATTATATTCTTTAAATACCTCACACATAGCATTCATTTTATCTATGTCAGGTTTAAAAAACACACGATACTTATACTCAAATAAAAAGGGATCTTTTTTTGTAGTTATGTAATATTTATAAGTTCTCGATAGTGCTGAGAAGCGAGAATGGGCGTCATTCTCCACCTCATGTATCCCTTGGACAGATATGTCTTTTGGCAATAAATTATTCAGTCGCCGTGCAAGTTCTACACTGTCATCTAGTTTATTATTAATGTCGAAGTGAGCAAACATTTGTTGAGCATGAACACCTGTATCCGTTCTTCCAGCTCCCACAACATCTATTTTTTGTCGTAAAATGGTGGAGAGTGCATTTTGTAAGACCTCTTGAATAGTGATGCCATTTGGCTGTATCTGCCATCCTACATACCCTTTACCACTGTAAGATATGTTTACAAAATATCTATGCATTATATAATTCTAAGTGTATAAAGATAACTTGCCTGCTACATGTTCAAAAAAAACAAGCTATATTCAGGCTGTTATGATATTCATCTGACAGTGATATGAAAACATGCCTGTTGCCTTTCATGCTTCACATAGCACCTATCTTGATTTTTTAAATCATAAATAACTTGAGCCAAGACTAATTTTAATCTATCTGGCGAAACTTCGTTTACTGTGTCAGGAACTAATTGTTCGAACCGCTTCCAAGATATATCGAAAGTGGTTCCATATCGATGAACTGAGTTCTCGCTAGCATTAATATTCCGTTTAGTTAGTTTTGACACATCCTCATCTGTACGCAATACACTAGTTAGATATAACTTATGTAGAGGAATGTCTTTACTATAAAGTGAGTCACGAAAATTGTGTGCAATATCGATAAATAATTGTGTGGCTGATGGAACCAAAAATGGTATTGAGTGAGTTAGATCATAAGTGCTGTACAAGTCTAACTCGTCAGGAAGGCGAATCAACTTCTTCTTTAATTTAGTTGTATCATCTCTAGATGAAAGAGGCATTACTCCATTCTTCTCGGCAGCCTGCATATGCAAGTCCTGTAAGTCGTTAAATTCTCTATTATAATTACCCGTGAATCGTCTTTTCCTCTCCACTCTAGCATCCTCGGCATCAATATTACTAGCGTTTCCTTTACTACAATTAGTAAAAGTAAAAAACACTAACAACAACAAAAGCCCTCCTACATATTTCATACCACTTCTTTAATAAAAAAAGCCTACTTGTTCATCTCTCGCAATCTAATCTTGGTAAGAGCTTGTTTAGTATTTAATGGAAAATCTCCATCCATCATCCAAGCATAATAACCAGGCTCATCCATTAACACTTGAGATACCGGCCTACCTTTATGTTTGCCAAAATTAAATAACTCCACTCCATTAGCATCATAAATCATACGTCCAGCAAAATCAACATTG
>JAAYFB010000258.1 GCA_012728465.1 Proteiniphilum sp.
AGGGCGATGATTGATATAATTCTATTATTGTGACACATAATATTGTTTCTTCAACGTCATAAACATCTCACTTCCAATCTCAATTATTTTTCGCACAATTGACGAAGAATTGATAATGAAACGTTTTTTTGAGAAGAAAGCCGTATCTTTGTACAAGTTTATAAAAAATAGAAACAAATAAAGAGTATGAACTTCGTTGAAGAACTTCGTTGGAGAGGCATGATTCAGGAGATAATGCCTGGTACGGAAGAACAATTATTGAAAAGCAGAACCTCGGGATATGTAGGTATCGACCCCACTGCCGACTCACTGCACATTGGTCACCTAGTAGGCGTAATGATGCTTAGACACTTGCAGCGTGCAGGTCACACCCCCATTGCTCTTATTGGAGGTGCAACAGGTATGATTGGCGATCCATCTATGAAGTCGGCCGAGAGAAACTTATTGGATGAAGAAACACTTCGTCGCAATCAAGAGGGTATCAGAAAGCAGTTATCTAAATTTCTTGATTTCGAAAGTGATATCCCTAACAAAGCAGTTTTGGTAAATAATTATGACTGGATGAAAGAATTTTCTTTCCTATCATTTATCCGTGATATTGGTAAGCATATCACTGTAAATTATATGATGGCAAAGGACTCAGTTAAGAAAAGATTGAACGGTGAGGCATCTGAAGGGTTGTCTTTCACAGAGTTTTCTTATCAGCTGATGCAAGCTTATGATTTCCTGCATCTATATCGTGAAAGAGATTGTGTATTGCAAATGGGAGGATCTGACCAATGGGGAAATATCACTACTGGCTCTGAGCTTATCAGAAGAGTAGAGGGTGGCGAGGCCTTTGCATTGGTGTGTCCGCTAATCACAAAAGCTGACGGTGGAAAGTTTGGAAAAACCGAATCGGGTAACGTATGGCTTGATAGTCGCTACACATCACCATATCAATTCTATCAATTCTGGCTAAACGTAAGTGATGCAGATGCAGATAAATATATAAAAATTTTCACCTCATTATCAAAAGAGGAAATTGAAGCACTTGGTGCTGAACAAGCAGAGGCACCACATTTGCGTCCTTTGCAACGACGTCTTGCCGAAGAGGTAACTGTTATGGTTCACTCTCGCGAGGATTATGAAATGGCTGTAAACGCTTCTCAAATATTGTTTGGTAAATCTACATCGGATGCATTACGCTCTATTGACGAAACCACATTCTTGCAAGTATTTGAGGGGGTACCTCAATTTAAGATTTCTAAAGAACTTATAGCTAAAGGAGTTGCTGCTGTTGACTTATTGACAGACGATGCTGCAGTGTTTCCATCTAAAGGTGAGCTTAGAAAAACAGTTCAAGCAGGAGGTGTTATGATAAATAAAGATAAGCTTAACTCTTTTGATGAGATAATTGACAGTTCTCACTTAATAGGAGGTAAATATATTTTAGCTCAGCGAGGAAAGAAAAACTACTTCTTACTCATTGCAGAATAATATTGTGCTAAAGCAAGGTTTAATATCCAAAACTTTATAGTAATGGAAGTAATAGAAGTTAGCAAAAGGAATAAATATATATATCATATATCAGCTCAGCATATCGATTTTCAGAAAAACGTTACGCTGTCATCATTGTTTCATTTAATAATGAAAACAGCGGGTCTTGATGCTGATAAACGTGGCTTTGGTGTGTTAAGGCTACAAACAGAAGATTATACATGGGTATTATCTCGGTTTGTTCTTGATATTGAGCGTTTCCCAAAGGAAGACGAACAGATATCGATAGAGACATGGATTGAGGACGTGCAAACGATGTTTACCACTCGTAACTTTAGAATTACAAATGGAGGTGGTAAGCTTATTGGATATGCTACTTCATCGTGGGCAGTGATAGATATTAATACTAGACGCAGTGTCTTGTTGGACACTCTGCCCTCTATGCAAGATTATATACTTCCCGAGCCCACTCCCATAGGTATGCCCATGCGTATTCCTAATGTGAGGGGTGAAATAGCTAATGACTTCAAAGTAAAGTATAGCCATATTGATGTAAACGGACATGCTAGCAGTCCATATTACATTCAATGGTTGGCGGATTGCTTTCCACTTGACTTCTATGTTAATCACAAATTAAAAAGATTTGAGATTAACTTCCTACGTGAAATTACTTTTGGTGACAAAGGTGAAGTAAATAGAGAAATGAAGGATGAAAATGACTACTATTTTCAAATATCTACAGAAGACAAAGGTGTGTCTTGCCGTGCAAGAATGCAGTTTGCAGATATAGAAGTGTAGAAAAATCACTTTCTTATATTGAAAGTGAAAATAGTCATCAATAAGTTTGGCAGTAATTAAAAAAAGCTATACTTTTGCATTGCTTTTAACGAAGCGAGTTAAGGATTGTCCCATGGTGTAACGGCAGCACTCCTGGTTTTGGTCCAGTCAGTCTAGGTTCGAATCCTGGTGGGACAACAATCTGACAAAGCAATTATCTGTAAGACGGGTGATTGCTTTTTTAATTAATGTTTTGAGTGTTCTTTTGTCAATCAGATGATGGATTATACACTTGCCTGGTCAATGTATATAAATGACAGATTAAATTATTAACTAAGCTCTGAAATATTTGGAAGGTATAAAAATTATATATACTTTTGCACTGCTTTTAACGAAGCAAGTTAAGGATTGTCCCATGGTGTAACGGCAGCACTCCTGGTTTTGGTTCAGTCAGTCTAGGTTCGAATCCTGGTGGGACAACAATCTAAAAGCTCAATTATCAATTTTATGATGATTGAGCTTTTTAAATTTTGATATTCACTAGATACAGTTGAAATGGTATCTACGCTGTGAATATGATACTGATAAGATGAATGTATTATCTACATACCTCTACATACCTTTTGTAGTTATTACTCCACTCTTCAGTATTCGATGGAGCAAAGAACTGCATTTCTGATGAGTTTCTCACAATTTCTCTAATCTCATCTTTGCTATTTATAATTCCTGCAGCTTTTGCCTGAAGCATTATGTTTCCCATTGCTGTTGCCTCGCAAGGTCCTGCAATAACCTCAATACCCATGGCATTAGCAGTGAACTGATTTAGTAGATTATTGTTGGAGCCACCACCAATGATGTGTAGCTTTTCTATAGGTCTATTGTGCAGCTTTCTCAAATCACACAACACTTGGTTGTACTTGAATGCAAGACTTTCGTAAATACATCTAGCCATTTCGCCTATTGTTTTAGGGATGTATTGATTTGTTTCTTCACAAAATTGTTGAATAGCACATACCATCGAGTCGGGTGCAGTGAATAGCGGTGAGTCGGGATTGATGACGCATTGAAAAGGCTTTGACTCTCGGGCTGCTTTCACAATATCGGGGTAAGTTAGTTTTCCGTCCTTATCCATTTCCCTCTTTAGCTGCTCGATTAGCCACATGCCACATATGTTTTTTAGCAATCGTGTAGTGCCATCAGCTCCACCTTCGTTAGTGAAGTTGAGATTATATGTTTCATCGGTAACTACAGGATAATCCGACTCAACACCCATAAGCGACCAAGTTCCTGAACTTAGATATGCAAAGTTTTTACCTTCAGCTGGAGTTGCAAATACTGCCGAAGCAGTGTCATGCCCTGCAACTGCAATTACGGGTATGTCACCCGCACCTGTTTCTTGTTTCACTGTTTCAGATAATGTTCCTATCTGAGTTCCCGAAAAAACTATTGGTGCAAAGTTATTTCGGGATAGTCCTATTGCAGCTAACAAGTCATTGTCAAATTCTTTTGTATGCGGGTTTATCATTTGAGAGGTTGATGCAATGGTATATTCTGTAACCATATTCCCAGTCAAAAGATATGACAGAGCGTCGGGTGTGAAAAGAATCTTGTCTATTAATGGATATATTGATGAGTCATCTCTAAGTTGTGTGTCAATCTGATAAAGGCTATTTATATCCATTATCTCTATGCCAGTTTTTTTATAAACAGTTTCTTTCGGAATCTTTTTGAAGAATTTTTCAGATGATCCTACATTATTTGAATCTCTATAGCTGTATGGCATTCGTAAAAGCTCTCCATCTTTACCAAAGCATACAAAGTCAACACCCCATGTGTCAATGCCAATGGATGATATATCTATATTTTCCTTTTGTGCTATTGTAATAGACTTTAGAATCTCGTTATAAAGATGAAATAAGTTCCAGTATGAACGACCATTGATGTTTATTATTGGGTTTGAGAATCTGTTAATCTCTTTAAGTTCTATTTTTTTATTATTGATGTTTCCTACTATAGCTCTTCCACTCGTAGCGCCCATGTCAATGGCAAGAAAGTATTTATTACTTAATTTACTCATGTTATTATTATAAAAGACGATTTGTTTTAAGTTGTTAAATGCAAATGTATGAATAATAGATATTGAATGCAATAGATGTAATGATAAATATGTTGGCTTGATTTTATAATAGTACTAGTTGAATAATTATTTTGTGACTATTGTTCTATTATTCAACTTATACCTTGGTGTCTCATTATTCAGTTCTTGAGCAAATAAACAATATCTTATAGCAAATGTTATTTTTAAAACAAATGTGTGTCATTTCTTTTAAAATATTTGTGTTATGATAGATAAATTATATCTTTGTGTCAGCATAGTTCAGCACAGAACTAAATGTAATAGTAAAATACCTTATAGTTAATGAAATGGCAACAATAGTAATTATGCCCAAACAGGGGCAGTCAGTTGAAACATGTATCATCTCTTCTATCAATAAACAAAAAGGAGAGACCGTGAAAAAAGGTGATATCTTATTCACATACGAAACCGACAAAGCTTCATTTGAGGAGGAGTCTCCTATTGATGGAATTGTACTCGAATTATTTTACAATGAAGGTGATGAGGTTCCTGTATTAGATAGTATGTTAATCATTGGCGAAGCTGGGGAGGATTATTCAGCCTTATTGGATAGCATAAAAAAACCTGAAGACAAGCCTTTAGAAAAAGAAGTGAGTATCAATCAAAATAATATTGAGGCAACAATTGAGAAAGATAGTGATACCTCTAACATTTACAACGAACAAACATTTATTTCTCCTCGAGCTAAAAATTTAGCAGATAGAGAGGCTGTTAATTACAGAAATATTAGTGGAACAGGTCCAAAAGGGAGAGTTGTAGAGAAAGATATACTTTCGGCACTTGAAGATAGACCACGGTTGACTTCGTTAGCAAAGAAAATAGCATCAGCAGAGGGATTGCAGCCACAAAATGATGGTACAGGATTAGCAGGAAAAGCAAAAGCAGCTGATTTGGCTGTTCCTTCAAATGTTGTGTATGGTGTAGATTATGAGGATAGGAAGTTATCAAACATTCGCAAGCTTATTGCAAAGTCTATGCACGCTTCTCTTCAAAACTCTGCTCAACTAACTCACCATCTTGGTGCAGATGCTAGACGTTTGCTGGAATTGAGGAAAAAGGTAAAAGCTGCTGTTGATGCTGGAGCCATTTCTACCAATATTACTATTAATGATATGGTGTGTTTTGCTGTCATTGAGGCTTTAAAGAAGTTCCCCAATGTAAATACACATTTTCATGGAGAGACTGTAAGATATTTCAAAAAGATACATCTAGCACTTGCAGTTGACACAGAAAGGGGATTGATGGTACCCGCTGTACGTAATGCTGATGATTTGTCAATAATTGGGCTGTCAAACCAACTTAAAGAAGTAGCTAATGCTTGCCGTACGGGTAGTATTAGTCCTGACTTATTATCTTCTGAAGCTGCAACATTTACCGTGTCTAATCTTGGGAACTATGGTGTGGAGATGTTTACTCCAATAATTAATCTACCACAATCTGCTATTTTGGGCGTTAACACTATTGTGCCTCGACCAAAGGATTTGGGAGATGGCGTTTACGCTTTTGTTCCATATATAGGATTAAGTTTGACATACGATCACAGATCTCTTGATGGTGGTGAGGCTACTCGCTTTTTGAAACAAATAGCTATAGAGATAGAAAATTTGGATATAGATTTCTAGAATATAATTTTAAAAAACCTAAAACAAATATATTTCATTATGTACGATTTAATAATAATTGGTGGTGGACCCGCAGGATATGTTGCTGCAGAGCGTGCCGGAGAAAAAGGACTTAAAGTAGCCTTAATAGAAAAAAAAGCACTTGGAGGTGTATGCCTTAATGAAGGATGTATCCCAACCAAGACAATGTTATACAGTGCAAAAACATACGAGAATGCACTTTTAGGAGATAAATATGGTGTTTTTGTAGATAACGTTCGTTTTGATTATGGTAAAGTAGTTGCTCGTAAAAATAAAGTTGTACGTAAGCTTGTTGCAGGCATCAAATCAAAAATGAAATCAAACAATGTGGAAGTTATTACGGGAGAAGCTAATATTTTATCGCGTAATAGTGAAGGCATAAAGGTAGCTTGTAATGGTGAAGAGTATATTGCTAAAAACCTTTTGATTAGCACAGGTTCAGAAGCTTTTGTGCCACCTATTCCTGGACTTGCTGAGTCGGGAGATATTATTGTAACCAATCGTGAGATTCTAGAAATGAAAGAGCAACCAAAGTCCTTAGTTGTTATTGGTGGTGGAGTAATAGGAATGGAGTTTGCAAGTTTCTACAATAGCATTGGCACTAAAGTAACCATTGTTGAGATGCTACCTGAGATACTTGGAGCTAATGATTTTGAAATATCAAGAATGTTGCGTGACATATATTCTAAAAAGGGTATAGAGTTCAATTTGAATGCCAAAGTTGTTCAAATTGATGGTAATAAAGTAATTTATGAAAAAGATGGGGAGACTCATACCGTAGAAGGAGAAAAGATATTAGTAAGCGTTGGACGTAGAGCTGTCACACAAGGCTTAGGTCTGGAGAATATCGGAGTAGAACTAACCAAAGGTGGCATAAAAGTAGATGAGAAGATGAGAACCAATGTTCCCAATGTATTTGCTGCTGGTGATGTTACAGGTTTTTCTCTTCTAGCCCATACTGCTAGCCGTGAGGGTGAAGTGGTGGTGAACAACCTCACAGGTCGAAATGATATTATGCGATATAATGCTATTCCAGGTGTAGTATATACCAATCCAGAAGTTGCAGGAGTAGGTGAGACAGAAGAGTCAGCAAAAGCAAAAGGACTATCTGTAAAGGTAGCTAAGCTAGCAATGGCATATTCTGGACGTTTTGTTGCCGAGAATGAAGGGGGCAGTGGAATTTGTAAAGTAATAATTGGTGAAAAGTATGGTGAAGTATTAGGCGTACATATGCTAGGCAACCCAAGTAGCGAAATGATATATGGTGCTTGCATAGCTATTGAACAAGAGATGACACTTCAAGAGATGCAAGAGATAGTATTTCCACACCCAACTGTTAGTGAAATATTTAAAGAAACTATTTTTGCTTTTAAATAGTGAGTGTTTATTCTAATCAGCAACAACAATAATCTAAATATAATAGTTCCCACACATGTTTATTTGATGTATAAATAATATGTGTGGGATAAAAACAATAATATAATGCCAAAAATTCAATACATAGATCCAACTGAATCTCGCAAGCCTGGCTTTGTTGAGTTTCAACCAATACCAATCAATCAGTATCAAAAAACTGTAAAAGATGAACTAGATAACTTTAGCCAAGAAGAGCTTAAAG
>JAAYFB010000259.1 GCA_012728465.1 Proteiniphilum sp.
ATACTTATCGCAAGTAGAGGGTTGGATAAGTTGCATTGCAGATATTGATGCACTCGTTAGCTTTGGCACATATGCGTTTAACAATCCCGACAATGTGTTGGCAGAAGTGTTGGATGACGATGCTGAAAATGTAATTGAAGCTATTGATTTTTATCATCCATTCCTATCGCATACTGCTGCTGTGGCAAATAGCTTCACACTCAAAAAAGGAAATACAGCGATAGTTACGGGAGCAAACATGGCAGGCAAAAGCACATTCTTGCGAACTGTGGGTGTAACATACGTGTTGGCAAATAATGGAGTGCCTGTGTGTGCTGAGTTCTTTAAGTTTACTCCAATAACACTATTCTCTAGCATGCGAACAACGGATGATTTGTCTAAGGACATTTCTTACTTTAATGCCGAGCTTATACGATTAGAACAACTAATAGAACACGTAAAGAGTAACGATTTCACTCTTATTATTCTTGACGAGATATTGAAGGGAACAAATTCCATAGATAAGCTAAAGGGTTCTATCATGTTTTTGGAAGAGATCTCTAAATATAACATATCTGCAGTAGTGGCCACACACGATTTGGAGTTGGCTAAGCTAGAAGAAAAGGAAAACTCTACATACATCAATTATTGTTTCGAAATAGAGCTATCGGAAGAAATAAAATACTCCTACAAAATAGAGAATGGTGTAGCCAAAAATCTTAATGCGTCATTTCTACTATCCAACATACTAAAGAAAATACAATAGATACCACAAACAATTATATAAAACCACACAGCATGAAGCAAATCAGACACATACTACTCACAACTCTGATTATCATCACTTACACATCCATTGCTAAGGCACAAAGCATTAACGATGAGTTTAAGATGAAGCTAAGAGAATCGCTAATTGCTCCACCCGAGATGCCTCCTGCATTGAACAGCAAGGTGCCCAAAATAGAACTCCAGCAAGAGAAGGCAGTACTAAAGGTTTCGCCAACCACAAAGCTGCCAACCAAGTTCGATAGAATCATTATTAACCCGATGCCAGAAATTAAACTAAATTTGAATGTTACAAACTCAACCCCCTTCAATGTACGTCCTACTGGCTCAACAGAGTATGTGTTTGATAGAGGAAAAATGCAAATTAGATCTAATGCTGGTCAGGCAGTGGTGCCTAGTGGAATGAATTTTGGTTCGTCAGATAAGAATGAAAAACAACAGCAAAGAGTTCGCCAACTGATGAAAGCATATCGAAACGACTAATGAAGCTTTTAAATAATTCCTCTACAGTATATTTTTAAAAAGAAATATGTATATTTGTAATCAAACAGTAAATTGGGGAGCAGTATTGTGACAACCACTCAAATGACCTAAGTTTATCTAGTTTAAAACAAATTTACACACATATATTATATGAACACAACAAAACAGAGTAGCCGCCTCCTATCGCTTGATATATTGCGAGGTATCACCATTGCAGGCATGATAATGGTAAACAATTCTGGCTCGTGGAGCCACACTTATGCACCCCTTAAGCACGCATCGTGGAACGGATTAACGCCTACCGATTTAGTATTCCCATTTTTCATGTTCATCATGGGAGTATCCACTTTTATGTCACTTCGCAAGTACGATTTTAAGCTTACTAAAGTTAGTTTTGGCAAAGTGGCCTATCGAACTTTTATGATATTTGTTATTGGTCTTGCGTTAGCATGGTTTGGCATGCTATGTGGGGGGCTGTCACGAGGTGAAGGTTTTATTGTAGCCGCCACAAGTCACTTTGATACTATTAGAATAATGGGCGTGTTGCAACGTTTAGCATTGTCCTATGGTTTTGCGGCACTTATTGCATTGGTAGTTAAGTCTAAGAATATAGTGTGGGCTATTGTTAGCATACTAGTTACCTACAGTTTGATGCTGTTGTTGGGTGATGGGTTCGAAAGATCTGAGAGCAATATCATATCCATTGTAGATAGAGCCATACTTGGCGTAGCACATATGTATCGAGACTATGATGTGGCGGGCAATAGAATTAGCTTCGATCCCGAAGGATTGTTGAGCACCCTACCGTCTGTAGCTCATGTCCTAATTGGCTTTTTGTTCGGCAAGATGATTGTTAGCACTAAGGACAATCACAAGCGTGTGGAGAAGATGCTAATATGGGGAACCATTCTTGCATTTGCTGGTCTTCTTCTTCAATATGGATTACCAATAAATAAAAAGGTATGGAGCACCACATTTGTGCTCGTTACTACTGGCTTTGCTGCACAGTTGTTAGCTCTTCTTATTTGGATAATTGACATTAATAAGAAGGAGAAATGGAGTAGATTCTTCCACGCATTTGGTATCAATCCATTATTTATATATGTGCTTGCAGGAATGCTTGCTAGCATAGTATCAAATGTGAAAGTGACGCAAGGTGGTGAATTGATATCGGTGAAAGAATACATCTACGCAGTAATGATACAGCCATGGGCCGGAAATTACTTTGGCTCGCTGTTGTATGCATTACTATTTGTAACTGTTTGTTGGTTATTTGGCTACATACTTTACAAAAAGAAGATTTACATTAAGATTTAAGAATACAAACAATTAGTATGAGCAATATACTAATAGCCGATAGTGGAGCCACTAGTAGCAGCTGGTGCTTGATTAATGGTGGCATAGTAATCACCAGTTTTATTACCAATGGCATCAGCCCTATTTATCAATCTGTGGACGAAATATCCATTGAGATTGAAAGGGTTGTTTATCCCCATTTATCAAATATTGATATTAATATTGATGCCATTCGATTTTATTGTGCTGGCTGTATTCCCGAGAATATTGATGGGGTTAAGAAAGCTATCTATAACTCATTCAATATTGATGATATTGAGGTGAATAGCGATTTGGTAGCTGTGGCACATGCACTTTGTGGAAGCAGTAGTGGCATAGCTTGCATAATGGGTACAGGTAGCAACTCGTGTGAGTGGGATGGCACAAAGATTGTAAAACATGTGCCTCCACTAGGTTTCATTCTTGGCGATGAAGGTAGTGGAGCCTCATTGGGTAAGATGCTTGTGGGTGATATTCTAAAGAACCAGTTACCAGATACTGTCAAAGATAAGTTTTTAACGCAATACAAGCTGACGCAAGCTGATATATTAAGAAAGGTATATCGTGAGCCATTTCCTAGTCGTTTTCTATCTAGCTTGTCTCCATTTATTTTACAAAACATTGATGAACCATCAGTTCGTAACATTGCAGAACGTGGATTTAACAACTTCTTCGAACGAAATGTGATGCAGTACAACTATCAAGACAATAATGTAAATATTATTGGTTCCGTTGGTTGGCATTATTCCGAAATTATCAAACAAATAGCCTCCCAAAAGGGTATCACTATTGGCAAGATAGAGCAATCTCCAATGGATGGGTTGGTTAAATACTATAAACATGCGTAATATCTTAATATGGATTTCAATAAAATAACAGAACAGTCGTCCAACTATTCAGATTTGGAAAAGAAATCGATTAATGACTTGTTGACTGAAATAAATTATGAAGATCAACAAGTAGCTTTGGCAGTTCAAAAGACTATTCCTGAAATTGAACATCTAGTTACAGCCATCGTGGAGCGAATGAAAAAGGGAGGACGACTATTTTATGTTGGAGCAGGAACAAGTGGTAGGCTTGGAGTACTCGATGCTTCCGAAATACCCCCCACATATGGTGTGCCCCCTACATATGTTATTGGACTAATTGCTGGTGGCGAGCATGCACTTCGCAATCCTGTGGAGGATGCCGAAGATGATGAACACAAAGCTTGGCAAGAGCTACAAGAACATGACATTAATCAACATGATGTTGTGATAGGAATTGCTGCATCGGGCACCACTCCCTATGTCATTGGTGCACTTCGTAACGCTAAACAAAATGGGATACTTACTGCTGCTATCTCATGCAATCCCAACTCACCCATATCGGCCGAGGCCGACATAAGAATAGAAGCTATCGTAGGTCCCGAATATGTAACTGGTAGCACACGTATGAAATCGGGAACAGCTCAAAAGATGATTCTCAATATGATTACCACTGCCACAATGATTAAGCTTGGAAGAGTAAAAGGCAACAGGATGGTAAATATGCAGCTAACTAATAAAAAACTTATCGATAGAGGCGCTCGCATGATTATGGAAGAGCTTGACTTGCCATACAATCAGGCAAAAAACATATTACTTTTGCATGGAGGAGTGAGGGAAGCAGTTGAGAGTTATAAAAACAATCATTAATAAAATAAATAACAATATAATGGCAATCATCATTAAGACAAACAACCCTAGTAAGCTACTAGACATCATATATGAAGGAATTGAAAAATACAATTTGGGTAAATGGACAATAGCAACTGATGGGCGCATCACCCCATCTTCATTGTTATGGAAAAATGAGGCTTTCTTAAAGCCACAAATATGGGTGGAAGAGAGTGAGCTTCGCTTTGGATTAATAAAGCGAAAAGACCGTAAGAACGTTACCTCCAAACTTTATACTCATTTTCATATGAAGCTTATTGAGATGCTCCTCTCCAATCTAGATTCACATTTCGAATCGGTTACTGCTACATCTATGAAAACAGACCCTGATGATTTTTAAACAATTATAATTATGAAGAATTTATTAATAACTGCTATTTTATCTGCTGTTTTCTTTGTTGCTTCTGCACAAAATGATAATGATTATATAACCAAACGTGATATTAAATATTATTCTGAAGATATAAATAATAGCGATGAATATATAAACGAGCGCTGTAATTTAGATATCTATTATCCAAAAAAAGGTAAGGACTTTGCTACAATTGTGTGGTTTCATGGTGGTGGCTTGAGTGGTGGTAGTAAGGAGCTTCCAGAGGCATTAAAGAACAAAAACTTCTGCATCATTGGGGTAAATTATAGATTATCTCCACAGGTGCAGGAGCCAGCTTATATTCAAGATGCGGCGGCTGCAGTAGCTTGGGCATTTAATAATATTGAAAGCTTTGGTGGCAATAAAGAAAAAATATTTGTTGCGGGACATTCGGCAGGTGGGTATCTAGCAATGATGCTTGGGCTAGACAAGCAGTATTTACATGCTCACAATATAGATGCTAATAAAATAGCTGGATTGATTCCTTTTAGTGGACAAACAATAACTCATTTCTCTATACGTGACAGACAGGGTATAAAAGATACACAACCAATTGTAGATGAGTATGCCCCACTCTATCATGTTCGTAAAGATGCGGCACCAATGCTACTAATTACTGGCGATAGAGAACATGAAATGCTTGGCAGATATGAGGAGAATGCCTATTTGGAGAGAATGATGAAGTTAACTGGCAACCAAACAACAAAGCTACTTGAGCTTCAGGGTTATGGTCATGACATGACTTATCCTGCATTTCCTCTTATGATTAATTTTATCAATTCTATTCTTAAATAGATTTTAATTAACCCTCAAACGACTTCCATAAGCTATCAACAGGTACGGGTGCTACAACATTAATTTTATTTTTTGACACTGGATGAATAAATGAAATGCTACGGGCATGCAACGATATCCCACCATCGGGGTTAGATCTGTCTGCTCCATATTTCAAGTCACCTTTGATGGGGCTCCCAATCTTAGATAATTGTGACCTTATTTGATGATGACGACCAGTTTCTAAGTCTATCTCCAGCAAATAGTAGTTATCTGACTTAGAAACTAGTTTATAATGGAGTATAGATTTTTTAGTCCCTTTCTTTTCAAAATCAAAAGCAGCAGACTTATTAGTTCTCTCATTCTTTACTAGATAGTGCACGAGTGTATCTTCACTCTTTTTGGGCATGTTCTTCACTAAAGCCCAGTATGTTTTAGTCACTTCATCGTTTCTGAACATTTCATTCAATCGTGATAATGCTTTACTTGTCTTTGCAAACATTACGATACCACTTGTAGGCCTATCCAACCTGTGGGTAACTCCGCAGAAAACATTGCCAGGCTTATTGTATTTCTCTTTCAAATATTCTTTCACAATTTCCGAAAGTGGTTTGTCGCCTGTCTTGTCGCCTTGCACTATCTCACCAACCTCTTTGTTGACTATTATGATATGATTGTCTTCGTATAGTACTGTCATAATCTAAAAAAAGAAAAGGAGTGACGCAAATTGCCACCCCTTTACGTTCATATTCTTTCTATAGAATTTATTTCAAATCTACATATTCATTCCACCACATACATTGATAACCTGACCTGTAACATATGCAGACATATCAGATGCAAGGAACAGTGTAGCGTTAGCTACATCTTCAGCTTCACCACCACGACGTAGAGGTATTTGTTTTGCCCACTCGCTTTTCACTTCGTCAGACAATGCTGCAGTCATATCAGTAATAATAAATCCAGGAGTGATAGTGTTAACACGAATACCCCGTGAGCCCACCTCTTTAGCCATAGATTTTGAAAGACCAATCATACCTGCTTTAGAGGCTGCATAGTTTGCTTGTCCAGCATTGCCCGATAAACCTACAACAGAAGCCATGTTGATGATACTGCCTGACTTTTGGCGCATCATTATTGGAGTTACTGCATGAATGAAGTTGAAAGCCGACTTTAAATTAACATTGATAACAGTGTCCCATTGTTCTTCAGTCATTCTCATCATCAAGCCGTCTCTGGTGATACCAGCATTGTTTACCAATATATCGATTCTTCCAAACTCCTCTTTTACTGCTTCCACTAGTTTGTGAGCATCTTCAAAGTTAGCTGCGTCAGATACATATCTTTTGCCTTTTACACCTAATGCAGTAATTTCATCTGCCACTACCTGACCAGCTTCATCTGCACTTGAATTAGTTATTGCTACGTTAGCTCCTTGCTCAGCAAGTTTAAGAGCTATAGCTTTTCCAATCCCTCGAGAAGCACCTGTAACTAGTGCTGTTTTTCCTTCTAATAATTTCATATATAATTTATTTATTATTCAAACCTTTAAAAATAAGATCATGTACAATTTCTCTATCTTCAGAGATGTCATACCTTAGGTTTAATACCCCTCTAATAGTTGGCACTTCCAAACCTTTGAGTGCATAATGTAATATTTCGGCAATTTTAGATGGATTCTTAATATCAAATACATCTTCCTCTACCCCCTTAGTTAATATATTCTCAAGATATTTGATCTCTTTTTTATCAAATTCTTTTCTAACTGTTTCTACTGCCCAAATATCTCTAAAGAAATCGGCTCGTAGTGTACCATTTCGTGTTACCACCTCTTTGATAACTCTAAGGCGAGCAAAAGTGAACAACATAAGCATATCATCGGCAGGCAAATCTCGCTTCATCACCTCCTCAAGTGCTTTGTGCATACTTTCTATTTCGGAACTAATGACAGCTCTGTATATCTCTTTTTTGTTTTTAAAATAGGTATATATTGTTCTTCTGCCATACTCCGATATGTCGGCAATTTCGTTAATGGTAGTATTCTCAACTCCCTTTTTAGCAAAAAGCTGTCGAGCTACTTCTAGTATATTTCTTTTAGTTTTAGATGTTGTTGTGGTCATCACTTTGCACAGTTATATTACGTTTGTGCAAATATATAAATAATGTTTGAAATGTACGATAAAGTTGAGGTGGTATTATTTGAAAGGATGTTGTGTTGATTTAGAGGATGAGTGGATTAGAGTTTGTTTTAGTGTCTGGATTAAATATAATTTCAACCTCTGGATATACCACAAATAGTGCACAGCCTAAGCTTATAAGTAATAGTTTGGATGTGCTATATTTTTTAAAACCATTTTTCAACTACCCGAGTCTGATTTAATTTTTTGAATCACAAAGCAAAGGTATTGAATTAATTTTATGGTGCAAGGTGTCGTGTGAAAATGGAGTAAATTCAATTTAACATTCCCGCAATTGATAAAAATTAATAGTTAACCGTATTAAC
>JAAYFB010000260.1 GCA_012728465.1 Proteiniphilum sp.
ACAATAAGAAAAAGAGGTGCCGGAAATGCTTTTTGTATCATAGCAGCTATAATTGCAGCTTTGCTTTGATTGCGAATACTAACTTCTGCAAATATAATTTGAGTATAATCATATTCTTCATCTTTATAGCTTGCAACTCCAATTGTGCGTGTTTGCAACAAAGCCTTCATCGTGATACGCTGTACATCTTCGCGCAAAGCACGTTTCTCTAATCCCGACAAGACAACCTTTTCTCCAAATTGCTTTTTGGTGATTTGTACATCTATCAATGCTTCTGGCGGTATGTGAAAATAATCTATCATTTATTTTTTATAATAACAAATGCCACAATATCAAAATCGCCTTGAGAGGTGACACCCTCTGAATCCAATGAAATTGGTTCAGAAGAAAAGAAAGAAGCAGCACCCACTTCATGAGATTTGCCTATAATACCTTCGATAGCCAATTGCAAATCTGTTGCGTATGACGACATTTTTGCAAAGTTATTGGTTTCTTTTTTCAAACTCTTCACTAATTCCGGTAAAACTTCTTTTTCTCCCTGACAAAGCTTTTTGAGATAATCTAAACAACGTTTTCCCTGAAGATAACCTAAAACAGTATTACCATTTTCGCCCATATAAACCAAATAATATGGAGCTAACAAACTTTTCCCTTTTTGTGGTACAGTGCTGCGCATACAAAATATAGTTCCGGGTGGTATTTCTTCATCATCAGTTTGCACAACAGTGTGAACTCCCATTGGGATTCCTTTAAGTTCGGCTAAATGACTTTTCTCATACTCCATAATATCCATACGGAAATCATTCATATTGGTGTCTGTTATGCTTATATTTCCTTTAATATCCTCTAAATCCAACACTGTGCTTTGAAGTTGCTCCAATTGCTTACGACGATACTCCAGGTCAGTCATTTCGTCGTTCTCGTTCATTTCTATAAGATTTTCTTCGCCAGTTGCAGATATGTCTAATAACACCATTCTGCCTTTTACACGACTTTCTAAGTTGATATACTCATTAAGCTCCATATTTGGCCAAAAATTCACCAGCTGAATTTGTTTGTTTTTAGAACCCAAGCGATCAATACGCCCAAACCGTTGTATGATTCGTACCGGATTCCAATGAATATCATAATTAACCAAGAAATCACAATCTTGTAAGTTTTGTCCTTCAGAAATACAATCGGTAGCAATCAGCAAATCAATTTCACCTTTAGCTTTTGGAAAAGTCTTGTGGCGATTCTTTGATATAGGTGAAAAATGAGTAAGCAAGTCGTTCATTTCTTTTTGTTTACTACCCGGGAAGTTGGTCTTGTTAGTTCCGCTTCCTTTAATCAGTGCGCTATATAATCCAAACTCAGATTGTATCCACACCGAGAGTGCATCGTAGAGATAGTTTGCAGTATCCGCAAAAGCTGTAAATACAATTATCTTTTTATTGTTCTCATTTAGAGGATTAATTATTTTATCAGCAATAAGCTCTTTCAGTTTTGTCAGTTTCTCATCACGTGCTGTAGATATCTTTGCTGCTTTATTCATTAATTGAGTAAGCGTATCACGGTCATACTCTAGTGCCTGTTTCCATTTCACCAAATCTATATCTTGAAGCAGCACCTTTACCTTATTGCCTATCAGGTATTCTGCCTCATCTTCTTCTACATTTATATTCTCAATTGTAATGGAGCTATCAGATAAATACTCAGCATTTTCTACTTTGTGGAGATTCTCATTCACCTGTTTTAAAAGTGCTTGTATGCTCAGATAGAAAGAATAAATTGAACTTTCCATTCTCTTTAAGTAATTCACACGCATCAAGTCAACCAAACTTTTCTCTCGGTCAGATTGCTTAAATACACTTCCTGTACTCAACTGATAGTCATATTTAGCTTCATAGTCAGCTTTCCTATTTTCTTTGAGTGAGGATATGGGAGAGTAGTTCGCCAAGTTAAGCCTTCGTATAGCATTATTAATATCACGCAACGATGGAAACAATCCCTCACTGTCTATATCACTCTTTATATTTATAGGCTTTAGCCGTGTGGGAAATTCTCCCACATCTGCTGAGTCGTAATATTTCACTATATGCTTTCGTGATCGGGCAATGGTCAGCATATCCAATAATTTGAAATATCTATTGTCAAGTAAATCAAAAAGGGTGTATTTATTACGACTAGAAAATTTGGACCAGTCGGAGAATTGCTTCTGAGCTTGCTTCATCACATTTGAGATACTATCTATACCTTCATCAGCAAACACATTATCCTCTCCTTCTGTAATAAATAGTATCTGATTTTTCAAATCATTCATTCTGTTGTTAACAGGTGTAGCCGAAAGCATTAATAGTTTTGTTTTAACGCCTTTCTTGATTACTTCATTCATCATTCGGGCATAACGTGTCATTTCACCTTTAGATGGATAATTGTTGCGGAAGTTATGAGATTCGTCTATCACAACCAAATCATAATTAGACCAATTTATGGTTGCCAAATCTATATCTCCCGACATTCCTCTAACACGGGTTAGGTCAGTATGGCTTAGCACATCATAATTAAAGCGATCATTGAGTAAGATGTTTCGCTTATCATTTTGTGTATAAACTGTCCAATTATCTCTAAGCTTCTTGGGACAAATTACTAATACTCTATCGTTTCGCAACTCATAATATTTTATTACCGCAAGAGCCTCAAACGTTTTTCCCAATCCCACGCTATCTGCTATAATACAGCCT
>JAAYFB010000261.1 GCA_012728465.1 Proteiniphilum sp.
ATGTTATACATTTGGCAACTTAAAGAATGTGCAATAAAAGATGTTTGGGATTTGATGGATGAACCAAAACCACCTTATACCACTTTGGCATCAATATTTAGAAACTTGGAAAGAAAGAAATATGTTACAATCAGACGGTTTGGGAATGTAAAGGTATATTATCCCAAGGTCACTAAGACTGCATATCAAAGGTTCTTTATGTCGGGTATGGTAAAGAGTTACTTCAATAATTCATTTAAAGATATGGTTACTTTTTTTGCAAAAGAACAAGAACTTACTGCTGATGATTTATCTGAGATTATAAATCTTATAGAGAAGGGTGAAAAGCAGTAGCCTGTCAAAATGATTACTAACAATTAAACCCAAAGTATTATGGATACGTTTATTCCATATTTTATTAAAGTAAATATCTCTATTGCGGTCGTGTCATTGCTGTATAAATATGTGTTTAAGAAAGACACATTCTTTAAGGCTAGTCGTTGGTATTTTTTAGGATCGTTGTTGTTCTCTTTTATCTATCCACTTTTTTCAATAGATGGGTTGAGTTCGATACTGGACTTCCTTAAGAAACCTGTGATAGTAGATTCAATGGTGTCAATAGAAGAATTGTCGGGAGTTGCAGTAATGGATGAAGCTGTTGCTACGCCACTAATAGATGGGATGTTGATATTAAAAGTATCGATAGTAGTTATAACACTACTGTTTTCATTAAGACTATTGTGGCAGTCGTTTGTGATAATGAAGATGAAAAATGATTCGGAACAGCATGTTATACATGGTATAACCTATCAGCGCATGAGTGAGAAGTCAACACCATTCTCATTTTTTAAATGGATCTTTGTTTATCCAGAAGCACATTCCGATGAAAAACTGAAGCAAATACTAATACACGAACAGGTTCATGTGAAGCAGTGGCACTCCATAGACGTAACGTTGATGGAGGTTCTTACTATACTTTTTTGGTACAATCCATTCTTTTGGATTTTGAAAAAAGAGATGGCAATAAATTTAGAGTACATAGCTGATAGTGGAGTACTCAAAACAGGAATTAATAGACGTGATTATCAATATCACCTTCTACACTTAACTTATCCTAGAGGTAATATTCAATTAGTTAACAACTTTAATGTATCACAATTAAAACAACGAATTATGATGATGAACAGTAAGAAAACCCCAATGAAAAAATTATTGAAGTACGTTCTTGTGCTTCCAGTAGCTATCTTATTAGTAGCAGCAAATAGTGTGTATGCTCAACAGAATGAACCTAAAGAATTAAAAGGCAAAATTATTGGTGTCTCAGCCACTTCCGAGTCGGGTATAATATCACTGAGAGGTATTAATGAAGGAGATAAGCCATTAATCGTTATTGATGGTAAGAAGATGGATAAGGACTTTGACTTAAATCAAATTGAGCCAAACGAAATAGAGTCCATATCTGTGCTAAAGGACAAGTCATCTACAGATCAATATGGTGAGGATGGCAGAAATGGAGTAATAATTGTTTCAACTAAAAAAGCAGGTGTAACACCTAAAAAAGAAACCGAAAACACTGAGACCTCTTTAGTTATTAGAGGAGGAGTAAGTAATGGTGCTAATAATTCCGATCTTTTAATTGTGATTGATGGTGAGGTAAAAGGCAAGGGTAAATCAATTTTAGAAAACATCAAGCCAGAAGATATAAAATCTATGACTGTGATTAAAGATGAATCTGCAAAAACAATTTATGGTGAGCAAGGCAAAGATGGTGTAATACTTATTACTACTAAAGATGAACCTCAAACCCCACAAAAAAAGGAGACGACAAAATCTAAATCAGACGATGGTGAACCATACCTTGTTGTAGATGAAATTCCTGAATTTCCAGGAGGTACATCTGCAATGATGAAATTTTTATCTGAGAACATAAAGTATCCAAAGGATGCACAAGACAAAAATATTAAAGGTAGGGTAATAATATCATTCGTTGTAAAAAAGGATGGCACAATAGTTTCACCTACGTTAGTAAGAGGGGTAGATCCATTGTTGGACAAAGAGGCGGAGCGTGTGGTTATGTTGATGCCTGAATGGAAACCGGGAAAACTTAAAGGTGAAGTGGTTGATGTTAAGTTTACACTTCCCATTGTATTTAGCCTGCCGGAAAAAGAAGCTACAG
>JAAYFB010000262.1 GCA_012728465.1 Proteiniphilum sp.
AATCCCAACGTTGGGATTAGTATGTTTGAAAATATTTAATGCCATCCCAACGTTGGGATGACATTAAATAATTCCTGCAACTCCAAAATCAACCCTGAAATAAGAATAAAAACTTTCATTTATCCTCATTTCAAGGTTGGGACAAGAGTACTCAAAACCAAAAACTGTTAAATCATTCACAAATTGGGGTATATTATTAACTATATCCATCATCCCAACGTTGGGATGACAATAATTATTTTTAGAAATTACAAAACCAATGTTGGTTTTTGTTCAATTATTTTCAGGAGTAGTAAAACCAATGTTGGGATAACAATAATTATTTTTGGAAATAGCCATACCAAGGTTGGTTTATATTCATGAAAAAAGCAATTAACCACATCACTTACATTGAACAATTAGAGGTGGCAGATATTCAACACCTATTGTTTTGACGGATTATTCTTTATAACGCTTGCTTTTACGATACTCCCATGGAGCAGTAGGATTTGAGTCCTTCCATAACCCTACTCTATTGTTGCGAGCCTCTTGTTCCAATTTATTATAATTTTCGGCATTATCATAGTTTTTAAAATGCCAAGCCATACCTGATTTAAGCATCTCCTCTCCAGCATCCAAGCCGTTAGGTGTTTCTACCCAAACTACGGGACGACCAAATCCGTCCTTTTTTTTGTGCACTCTTATACCTACTCGTTTGCCCAAAATCAAACTCGATAATTTAGCTTTAGAGCGTTTAGAAAATGCTTGCCCTGTTTCTGGGGCATCTATCCCCTGCATACGGAAACGAGTCTCAGTGCCATCTTCTGACACTCCCCTAAAGGTGTCTCCATCCGAAACAGACACCACAGCAACATAGTAATCGATATCGTTACTCTTAACCTTGGCATCTGGTGTAAAAATATTATAGGTAGCTAATGCAACAGCTGCAACAAGTAAGGATAATTTTTTTTGAGTTTTTTTCTTCATATACTTTATCTATTGAACTTCACTAAATGCTAGTTGGCAAAAAGCTAACATTTAATTTTTAAAAGAAAAAACCCATAGTGTAGATTATTAAATCGACACTATGAGTCTTATATTTATTATTTCACTACTATTTGTGTTAGTTGCCTATTTTTTTGCAAAGCAAACACACATAATATACATTTCTATAATTTATATCCTGCCATCGATTCTATGACATTGATAATGTAGTCTCCAGTTCGCTCACACTCCGAGATGATATCCATGTAGAAAACACCACTTTGATATGAGTAAACATTTTGGTTAAGCGCCTCCACGTTTTGTCTCTTAAGCTCGTCGCGCTTATTGTTTATAGTTTTCTCTATGCTTTTGCTAACAATGATGTCTCTCTCAAATATTTTTGGGCTTTTAAGCATATCTTGCATGTTGCCAAATCCTTTATCAACTAGGTCGTACATATCATTTATGTTTACTAGCTGATCCTCCTCAAAAACAACATTTGCATCCATTTTTCGTTTCAGATGTCGAGCTATATTACAGCTAGCATCGGCAATGCTCTCAATTTCTGTTACTGCACGCAATATATCTCTCACATGCTCCTTACTCTTGTTGCTCAAACGTCCCTCTGCTACCTTTGCCAAATAAGATCCAATCTCAACCTCCATACGATCACAAATATCCTCATATTTTTCCACTCTATTATAAAGCTTCATAAATTTCTTATCCGTGTGATCCATATTTGTCATTTTGCGAGCAAATCCAAACATCTTCTTGGCACGCTGAGCATATACTTCCACTTCCTTTTCTGCTTGCAAAATAGAAAGCTCTGCAGTAGATGACAACCCAGCATCGATATATCTTAAGATGAACTCTTCGTCCTCATCCTCTTTCTTAGGCTTAATTACAATCAAGCAAAGCTTCTCGAAGAACTTCACAAACCATATCATTATTGACACATTACACAAATTGAACATTGTGTGAAATAATGAAAGTCCATATGAAGTCGCAGCCCTGTAACTTAAATATGTAGCTTGACTAGCGGCAAGATCGGCAGAAAGCTCCGACTTAGGCAGTGTGGTAATAGCATTATATTGGTCTGGCGACATAGAGTTTACAAAGTTAATAAGTCCAGATGGCTGAACCGATGACAAATTACCTACTATATTATCCACCATGTTAACAAACATATTAAACACTAAAAGCATCCACACTACTCCAAATACATTGAACAATAGATGCGAAAAAGCCGCTCTTTTTGCTGATACATTAGCAGGAATAGCGGCTAGGTTTGCGGTAATAGTTGTTCCAATATTTTCTCCCATAATCATGGCTGCGGCCGATGGAAAATCAATCCAACCCTTAGTTGCCATAATCAATGTAAGTGCCATAGTTGCACTTGATGATTGCACTATTATTGTAAGAACAGTACCTACAAATAAGAAAAACAATAACGACCAAAAACCATTTCCAGCAAAATTTTGGACAAATGATAATATCTCAGGATTATTCTGCAAGTCGGGCATTGAAGCCTGAAGGAAGTCAAGCCCCATAAATAGGAAAGCGAAACCAAAGATAAACTCACCCAAAGATTTGCTTTTAGACTTTGAAGAGAATATTAGAGGCAACGCCAATCCCATCAGCGGAATTGACAAGGCACTAATAGAAAACTTGCCAAAGCCAAATAGTGCTATAAACCAGGCTGTAACTGTTGTACCAATATTGGCACCCATAATAACGCCTATCGACTGCACAAGAGTCAGCAATCCAGCGTTTACAAAACTAACAACCATCACAGTGGTTGCTGATGATGATTGAATTAGTGCTGTAATCAATATTCCAGTCAGCAATCCCATCAAACGATTCTTTGTCATTGTTGACAAAATACTTCTGAGCTTATCCCCAGCCATCTTCTGTAGGCCTTCGCTCATAATCTTCATACCGTAGAGAAACAGGCCTAAAGAGCCAACAAGTTTCAAAAAATCAATGATACTATAATCCATTGTCAATTTTTTTGTGTATTTTAGCGTGCAAATATAATCGAAATGTATTTAATATTAAAAATATAATATAACAAATAAAATAAATGACTGACACAATAAAGGTGCATTGCCTTAATACAGATGAGTATAAAGAGG
>JAAYFB010000263.1 GCA_012728465.1 Proteiniphilum sp.
ATTTATGGGTATATACATCCTAGTGAGATTTAGAAACTGGTCATTCTCTGCTGGTACTGTAGCAGCTCTTGCAGTAGATGCCTTCTCAGTAATTGGTTTGTACTCGTTACTATGGAAAGTGATGCCATTCTCAATGGAGATTGACCAAACGTTTATTGCAGAAATCCTAACAGTTATTGGATACTCGATTAATGACAAAGTGGTTGTGTTTGACCGTGTACGTGAGAACTTCACACTATACCCAAAACGTGACTTACGTCAACTATTCAACGACTCAATGAATGCTGTACTTGCACGTACCATAAATACAGGGTTAAGTACTATTTTAGTTATATTAATTATCCTATTCTTTGGTGGTGATGCAGTTAGAAGCTTCGTATTTGCAATGCTTATTGGTGTTGTGATTGGTACAATCACCAGCTTATTCTTAGCTACCCCAGTTGCATTCTCAATTATGACAAAGCAAAAAGCTAAAAAAGAATTAGAAGCAAAATAAACTATATATATTCTATATATAACATAGTATTAAAAGAACGAGATGTGAATTACATCTCGTTCTTTTTTTGGCTCGATAACGAAACAACTAAAGTGGATAGCCAAATTAAATTTTATCAATTAAACAGTTTTATGTTTGCAGTATTATAACAAAAGCATAAAACTAAATACAGATATAAAAAAATCCGTTGATGAATTCAATCATCAACGGATTTTTTTAAATAGTATGAATAAACAACTTACTTCACTTCCCAACCTAAAGCACTAGCACCAAGCACGGCTGCATCGCTCTCTTTAAGTTCAGAGAAAATAAGATTTACTTTGCCTTTGTATATCGCTAATAGATTTCGCTCCATTGACTCTTTGATAGGATTCATGATCAACTCTCCAGCTTTAGTTAATCCACCAAAAAGGATGATAGCCTCTGGGCTTGAAAATGCCACGAAATCAGCAAAAGCTTCACCCAGCATGTCCCCAGTATAGTTAAATATTTCTTTAGCAATTTCATCACCTGCAACAGCTGCATCAAATACATCTTTTGAAGTGATTTCATCAATAGGTATGTTTCTTAATTGTGTATCCACATCCTTTCTCAACTCTAAATACTCGCGAGCTGTGCGTGCCACACCAGTAGCAGAGGTATAGGCCTCAAGACAACCAGTTCTGCCACAACCGCACATTCTGCCATTTTCGCGACGAACGATTACGTGTCCCAACTCACCAGCAAAACCATCGCTTCCATAAACCAATTGACCATTTACAACAATACCACTTCCAACTCCTGTTCCTAAAGTGATAACGATAAAGTCTTTCATGCCACGAGCAGCACCATACGTCATTTCGCCAATAGCAGCAGCATTCGCATCATTAGTCAGAGCTACAGGAATACCTACTCTATCTTCTAGCATTTGAGCAAACGGAATTACTCCCTTCCAACGCAAGTTAGGCGCAAACTCAATACTACCAGTAAAATAATTACCATTAGGTGTACCGGCACCAATCCCCTTGATTTGATCTTTAGTTGCAACATTTTTGATTAGATCTTCAATCACTGCTGCTAATTCGTCTAGGTAATCCTCTACCTCTGCATGTTTTGACGTAACTAAGCTTCCTTGACGTAAAATTTGTCCTCTCTTGTCCACTAGGCCAACAACGGTGTTTGTTCCACCGACATCTATACCTATCACATAAGGTTTATCCATGAGTTTAATGTTTTAATTTGTTTATATGTAATTGAGTTATAATTGATAATGCAAATATACAATTATTTTGTTATTAAAATATACCATTGTTAAAGTATTTAGTATAAATATTGTTTTGTCATTTTTCAATTATTTTAGGGTATCTATGTTTACAATTTGATATATCTTTGCATTATTACAATCCCATTTTGCATCAAAACATATTTTTTGATTGCAATTTGAAACTATCGAATTGAAATTTATCACAATAACAAACAGGTCATGAAGGAAATCAAATTTTATAGTGGAGAAAATATTCCGCTAGAACTACACAAAGTAAGAGTTGTACAAAAATTAAATCTTGTACCTATCGAGCGACGTCTTGAAGCACTTAACGAGGGAGGATTCAATACATTTAGACTA
>JAAYFB010000264.1 GCA_012728465.1 Proteiniphilum sp.
ACAGGCAATGCTGAGGAGCAACCTGTCAAGGAATAAATATGATTAGCGACATGTACACCGTGTTACTTAGGTGGTTGACTTATATGTTCAATCACCTTTTTTGTGCCGTAGCACAGTTATACGGTATCAGAGAGCTATATATGCCTAAAAAAACCTTTACTACGAACTTGGCTCCAACCTATTTTTGTAGTAAGTATTCCAGCATTTGCTTATCTCTCCTGTCTTTTTGGATGCTTCAGATGGTGTCATCATATCCAAACTACTGTGAGGACGTATATTATTATAAATATTAATAATTCTCTTTAGCTCTGTATTTACGTCATCTATTGTTTTGAATTTCATTTGATTAAGCCATTCGCTTTTCAATATTCCATTAACTCGTTCAGCTATTGCATTTTCTCTAGGATCACCACTTTCTGTCATACTTATGCTTATACTACGGTTAGTTAGCTTCTTAACATACTGAGAGCTACAATACTGAGAGCCTCGATCAGAATGATGAATAAGACCTTCTGTACTCTTAGGTAGCCTCTTTAAGGCCATACTTAAAGCTTTTAAGGTGTGCACTGTCCTTAAAGTTTCACCAACATCCCAACCTACAATAGCTCTAGAGTAAGCATCTGTTATCAAATTCAAAAATACAAAACCACTAGAAGTTTCAATGTATGTAATATCACTTACCCATATTTGATTAATACTTGTTGCAGTTTTGTCTTTTATTAGGTTAGGATACTTACGTCGCCAGTGGTTACTATATGTTGTTCTAATACGCATCCTTCTTCTTCCAACTAATAATCCATTATTTCTAAGAAAATCAAAAAACGTATCCCTACCTGGAAGAATGTCTTTTGGAAAATACTTCTCAAGTCTTAACAATAGCTTTCGGCCACCTAATTTAGGCATTAATTCACGTTCTTTATCTATAGCTTGTAAAAGAATATCTTCTTTAGCAACCTCCTTGTAATTATACTTATCTCGTTTATAATAAGCCTGTCTTGTCTTGCCAAACAGTTCGCACAGATTATCCATACTTATACTGGGGATATCTGCGTGCAGCCTATCTACTGCTTGGCACCAGACTTTTTTCGAATATTTATTTTTAAATCTTCCTCTGCAATATCAATTACTGTGTTTAAAGCTAGATTTTTAAGACGCTCATGCTCTAATTCTTTTTCTAACTTTTTGATTATTAACTCAGAAGAGCGGTCATAAATATATTTGTCAGTTTTATCAGTCATTGTTCGCTTTTTATATATTTGAACTTTTGTTGAACTTGAAAGACCAAATTTACGAATCCAATTATTAATATTCTGCTTTCCACCTAAATTATATTTGATTAAAAGCTCTTTTTGAGTAATATCTGTATTTAAATACTCTTGGACAACTTGGAGTTTCTTATCGTCCGATAGAAATGTAGGAATTTTTCTCATAATCCTTAAATTAGTTTACTTTTACTGTAAACGTATTTCAGGACAAGACAGTGACATGGTGGACATAGTTTGTTTGGAAACAAAAAACCAATTACCCCTCGTTAGGGAAACGAGGGGTAGTAAGAAAAGGAAACGAGGGGTAGTAGGAGTTAAATGAATTAATCAATTCATTAGTTCATCAATTAAACGATTCAACAGTTCATCAATTCATCATCCTTCCCCAACAACCTCACTCCTCACTTCGTCAATAAACGGCTTTACAAATACCCAGCCGACGGCCGCCACTATACCAAGGAACGTGAATGCAAACATAATAATGCCTCTTCTTGGGGCACTCTTCTCGTGTGGCACAACAACGGGGTCAATAACTGTGAGAACGGGCACCGACTCATTTACAGCTATTTTTGCCTGCTCTAGCTGTCTTGCTAGTTCGTTATACACTGTGTAGGCAACATTATACTCGGCAGTGAGGCTTCTTTCGGTAGTTCGAGCCATAGCTGACACAAGGTCACGGTTGGCATCCTGAAATGCTGCAAGATTGGCCTGACTTCTCATAAAGTCCTCACGTGCCCTCTCGTAGCTCTCTTGCACAAACTGAAGGTTATCTTGCTGCTTTTGGCTCTTATAGTTAGTTACATATTTCTCTAGTGTGGTATGTATGTTTTGAGCTATCACAGCAGTGGCTTGTGGCTCCGAAAATGAGTAACCTACATTAATATAGCCATCTTTAGTATTGTTATTAAATTGTATGTTTTCTTTAATAGCTTCAATCACCTTTTTCTCATCCTTTGTAAGTGTCATCACTTTGCCTGTGATGCTATCAGAATATAGAGTGGGCTCC
>JAAYFB010000038.1 GCA_012728465.1 Proteiniphilum sp.
GTTATTCATTTCATAATTCTCCGGAATGAATAATGAAAAGGGAATCAGGTGTAAATCCTGAACAGACCCGCTGCTGTAAGCTCCATAAAAAGCTTTGTGCAAAATACTCAAAAAATCCACTGTCTCGAAAGAGGTGGGAAGGAGGCACAAAGAGGAGTAAGTCAGAAGACCTGCCAAGATACAGATGTTTAATAGCTTTCGGGGACTGAAGCTTGAAGACGGTAGCATATTTTGCAGGTCATACATTTCATGTTATTATTCTCTATCATTAAGAGATACTACGCCAGCATTATCACGCATACACCTTCAAATATTATATTAAAATAATATCAATTCTTTCCCTTTAGGCGCATTTAGTAACGGGAATGATAAAAAGAATTAGATTTCTGTTAGTCGCGACACTATGTGTTTGTGGCATACAGACCCTTTGTGCTCAAAACAAAACAGACACAATTTATGAGTTAGACGACTTTGTGGTTACTGCCAAGAGTTTTCGTGAGGTAATACCTGTGCAAAAGCTTAGTGGCAAGGAGCTAAAGTCTCTTAATAGCTTTTCGGTAGCCGATGCCATACGATACTTTTCGGGTGTTCAGCTCAAGGACTATGGAGGTATTGGTGGACTGAAAACAATTAACATACGTAGCATGGGGTCACACCATGTGGGTATATTCTATGATGGCATTCAGCTAGGTAATGCACAAAATGGGCAGATTGATTTAGGTAAGTATTCCTTGGATAATATTGATGAGATATCAATTTACAATGGTCAAAAGAGTGATATATTTCAGCCAGCCAAAGATTTTAGCACCTCTGGCTCGGTATATATTCGCTCACGTACCCCTAGATTTGAATATGGAAAGCACCATAATCTTAAAGCAGTAGTAAAGACGGGTTCGTTCAATCTTGTCAATCCCTCTGTGCTTTATGAGTACAAGATAAATGATGATATAAGAACATCTTTTAATGCGGAGTATGTCAAATCGTCGGGAAAATATAAGTTTCGATACAAACGAGTGAAGCCTGGCACAGGTGAGGTAATGTATGACACAACTGCCGTAAGAGAAAATGGTGACATCGAATCTTTAAGGCTAGAGGCTGGAGTTTTTGGTTTGCTGAATCAAGGACATTGGAAGTTCAAAACCTATTTCTATGATTCCGAAAGAGGAATACCTGGTGCTATTGTGAATAACAGATGGATGAACTCGCAACGTCAATGGGATAAAAGTTTCTTTGCACAAGGATCATTACAAAAGAGTATATATAAAGATTATCAGATACTAGTTAATGCAAAGTATGCCAACGATTATATGAGATACCTAAATCCTGATACCACACTAATGTTTATTGACAACTCATTTAGGCAGGAGGAGTCATATTTATCTTTAGCCAATCAGTATGAAATTTGTGACAATTGGAGTGTTTCGCTATCTGGAGATTTTCAGTACAACACTCTGACATCTGATATGTCTGGTTTTACAGAACCCGAGCGGTTCACATCTATGGTATCGCTGGCTTCGTCACTGGATTTGGGCGCAGTGAAAATGCAAGGCAGCTTGCTATATACTTTTGTAAACGATATGATAAGAGTTGATAGGTCTAATCCTAATAATCAAACCAAGGCAGCTGAAAATAAAAATGAACTTACGCCAGCGCTATTTTTTTCTTATTCTCCATCTTATCAAAGTCCTATAAGTTTTAGAGCATATTATAAAAGAATTTTCAGAATGCCCACTTTTAATGATTTGTACTATACTGACGTGGGAAATAGCAGCTTGAAGCCTGAGTTTACCAATCAGTATAATGTTGGCATTCAATATCTAAATTCAGACTATAATGATTGGCTTAAGAAACTGGAATTTCAAGGGGATATTTATTACAACAAAGTTGAAAATAAAATTGTAGCAGTTCCAAAAGGTAGTGGTCAATATCGTTGGATGATGATGAATCTAGGTATGGTGGAGATTAAGGGTTTTGATTTTTCATCGTCAGCTATTGTAGGTATTACAAAAGAGTTATTTATTAATGCAAAACTAACATATACCTACCAAAAAGCTCAAGATTTTACTCAACGAAAAGGTGGTACACTGCAAGAATCTACTTATGGTGGGCAGATACCTTACATTCCGTGGCATAGTGGTTCGGCTATTTTAGGGATTAACTACAATGGCTGGGGCTTAAACTATAGTTTTATATATGTAGGTGAAAGGTATCACAACTCGGCAAATATTCGTGAAAACTATGAGCAGCCATGGTACACAAGCGATATGTCACTAATCAAGGACTTCAAACTGCGTGGATACAATCTTCGATTGAGTGCAGAGGTTAATAATGTTCTTAGTCAAGATTATGAGGTGGTTTTAAACTATCCGATGCCAAAAAGAAATTATAAATTTTCGATTACTGTAGAAATATAAATAAAATATGATACGCAAAACATTAAATATAGGTCGATTGATACTTACAACTGCATTTCTATTGGTGCTAATATCCAGCTACTCCTGTAGAGGTGATATAGAACTCATTTCCTCTGAAGAGATTGAGGTGGATGTGCCAACGGAAATCATAGGATACAAAGGTTTTTATCTTCTAAACGAAGGAAATATGGGTAGTAATAAATCTACACTCGACTTCTTTGAGTTTGAAACTGGTAAATACATACGTAACATATATGCCGAGCATAATCCCGACGTGCCCAAAGAATTAGGCGATGTGGGTAATGATATCGCTATTTATGGGAGTAAGTTGTATGCAGTAATAAATGTGTCAAATAAGGTAGAGGTTATGGATGCAGAAACTACAAAGAGAATTGGACAAGTGGAGATACCCAATTGTAGGTATATCAAGTTTCATGATAAATATGCTTACGTTACATCATATGCAGGACCAGTTGTTATTGATCCTAACTATACACAAAAAGGATTTGTGGCAAAGGTAGATACAGCTACACTTGAGATAGTGGATAAGTGCATAGTTGGTTTCCAACCTGATGAATTAGAAATTGTGAATGGAAAAATATATGTAGCCAATTCGGGAGGATATATGGGGACAGGAAATTCTGATGGATATGAACGTACAGTTTCGGTGATAAATCTCGAAACATTTGTAGAAGAAAAACGCATTGATGTTGCTATTAATCTTGAAATGATACGTGCTGACAAGCGGGGTGATTTGTGGGTAAGTTCGCGTGGTGATTATTATACCGAGCCGTCTGTACTTTACTTCATTGACAAAGATAAAGAAAGAGTCACAGATACAATTCGTACTGCTGCGAGCACCATGTGGATGGATGAAGATCTGCTTTATGTTGTTGGAAATCAATTCAGCTATATCACTAATGAGTGGACGCCAAGTTATTCAATTATTAATACGAAAACAAAAGATGTTATCGTAGAAAAATTTATTACTGACGGAACTGATGACGATATTGAAACTCCATATGGAGTAATGGTTCATCCTA
>JAAYFB010000265.1 GCA_012728465.1 Proteiniphilum sp.
ATTCACAATTTCTTGCCAAATATCGTCGGTAGTCTTTATTTCTGGTCTCCATTGTCGGAAATAATCTCCACGTTTGTGGGGAATAAGGCTGTCAACGGGTATTAACCTAAATCCATCCTTTGGGTTGTAGGTGGAGCCATCTGTAAGGATAAATTCTCGCTTTCTATTTGTTTTAAACTTGATTCTGTGTCCTCCCACATCCAAAATATATTCAGGACGATAATTGATAACGTTCTCAAACATCTGAGTTGGTGCAGGGTCGAGTGCAGAATTTACACGCCCCCATTTTCCTACAGTCATTTCCACTTCAGGAATGCTGGTAATGCGCTTGTCGAGCATTTCTATAATCCTAATATTCTCCTCAATTCCAGTGTGTGGCATTGTGGTAGGCATTAGTAGGAATGAGCCTTCATCCAGACTAGGCATAAACTCTTGTCCTATACCTGGAAACTTATCACTTGAAGCTTGCCAAAAACTTGTTTGACGGAATGATTTCCATCCAACTGTTTCAAATCCTTTGGCTATAAATCCGAATGTAGTGTTGAAACCAAGCCATATTGTTATACCAAATAATATTGTAATCACTGGAATAGACATAAATGTCCATCTATTTTCTAGTGCCCATCGTAATACCTTTTCGTAGTATATTACCATCAACCATAGCAGTGCTAGAATAAATCCAATAACTAGTATCACAAACAGGTAATTGATAGGCAATCCTGCGTGTGCGCCTATGGGTAACCATTGGGTGGTTAGGAAAAATACCACCATAAGTGTTGCAATTCCAATGTTCACATAGTTTGCAGTTTTCTTATTACTCCATCTATCTTCAAATAGGTTGTTCAATCCAAATAACGAAAGACCAATATAAACAATACTACCTGTGACGATGATAAGAACGATGCCAGCCACTACCAATATTATGTTTGTAACCTTTTTGATATGCTTTGATGTTATTTTCCAAGAGAACACGTAGTAGGCAAGAGTAGGTAGAATGGCAATACCCAGCAGAAAGGCAGATATTAGCGCAAATGTTTTAGTATATGCCAGTGGTTTAAATAGCTTGCCTTCTTGCGCCTCCATCATAAATACTGGAATAAAGCTAATAACAGTGGTGAGCATAGCTGTGAAAACTGCACCTGATACTTCTGTCATACTCTTGTAAATGAGATTAACCAAATCTTTGCCACCCTTTATGGGTTTGTTTTCATCCATGCTCATGTGGCGTATTATGTTTTCAACGTACACCACACCGATATCTATCATTATACCAATGGCAATGGCAATACCAGAGAGTGCTACAATGTTGGCATCGATGTTCATATATCGCATTATGATAAAAGTCATCAATACGCCTATTGGTAAAATACTTGATATTACAATTGAAGCACGTAGATTGAGTACTATTACAATAACTACTATTATTGATATTAATACCTCTAAAGTAAGTGCTGATTCGAGTGCGCCTATTGTTTCGTTTATTAAGCCAGTGCGATCGTAGAATGGAACGATAGTTACTTTTGAAACGGTTCCATCGGACAATGTTTTTTGTGGAAGTCCTGATTCTAGCTCTGCAATCTTCTCTTTCACATGGTCAATTACGTGTAAAGGATTAGATCCGTAACGAGCTACTACTACTCCTCCCACTGCTTCAACTCCCTCTTTGTCGAGACCACCACGACGAGTGGCAGGACCAATGTTTACGAATGCAACATCTTTAATTTTTACTGGCGAATTGTTTCGAAGTGTAACAACAGCTTCTTCTATATCCTCCACATTTTTGATGTAGCCAAGTCCTCTCACTAGATATTCAGCCTTATTTATCTCTACTGTTTCGGCACCTATATCTAAGTTGCTCTTTTGCACGGCGTGCATAATATCAGTAATTGATACATCAAAAGCACGCATGGCATTGG
>JAAYFB010000266.1 GCA_012728465.1 Proteiniphilum sp.
ATAGAAAAAGGAATAACTGTTTCCCTCAGGATGAAGGAAAAAGGCCCTCGGAAGGACCTTTTCGCTAGGATGCTGGCTTCGCATCCTCAGTTTTTGGAGAAAAACACCGTTTATATAGTCCCACTGACTGGGAAAGTATTAATTAATGAAATGGATTTATACCAAGCCACAAGATTTGCCTGGCGGTTAGACATTAAAAGGGCTCAAAGAGCAAAATATGTTCTTGCTGTCTCACAAGGGATCATCAGACAAGTTTTCATAGTAGAGAGGTGGCTAGAGGCAAATGAAAATAATTTCCCAGGGTTACCCGAAATACCAGGTAGATATGGTTTCGTTGGTCAAAAAGCGCCAGAATCCATTCAAATTGTGTTTGTTAATAAAAGGATCCCACAAAAATATAGATCTCGGGGTGCTTCTAACCCAATCAAATACACCTTCAAATAGAGTTATCTGAAAGATAAGAGTAATCTGCATTCTAAACATAGTATTCTCTTTGTAGTAGTCCTACATTCTGTTCTGGATCAAGTCACACTTCCAGGTTTGTGTTGAGATCTTTAGAATACCTTTACAAACCCTATGCACTAATTATGCATTCACATCGTTGTGGTGCACCTGTCGTGTGCTTAATTATAAATGTAGGAATATTCTTATTCCAAGAGGCATAAAGTCATAAAGGTATCACTACATACGTGGATTGGCCTTAAATGATATGACAAGGAAAGAGTGAAAACTTCATAGTGTTTTCTATAAGACTTCAGCTACTATAAAATCTCTCTCATCTACAAAATCCTCAAAGTGCAATTCCTTTTTACAAAGATTCAACTTTGCTGATTTGGGTACATTCTTTCTTGCCTCTAAGCTTTCATAATAATATTCGCTATTCACTTGATATTCAGGCTCTCCAAAAAGCGGGCACCAGTCGCCACAATACATGAGTTGGCCATCTATCTCATCGCTCATGTGGATATGAGCAAAAGGGCATAACTGTATTTCATACTTCTCTCCACGTTTTATTAATAGTTGGCCATTGCCATCAATTTTTCCTTTCATGTTGTACTCCTTCTAGAATTGTAATTTGTATATTGATGAGAAATATATTACATGTTTTATCATTCTATAGATAAACAACTTACTAAAACAATTACTGAGAATTGGTTTTAGAAGACAACTAGCAAGTGTATAAGGATAATTAGAAGCTGGAACAAGAATAACTTTTTGCATTAATAGTGTTTATTCATTGCTGGGCGTGCTTTAATACACCTTCGTAGTTACAAAGAAGCAGCAGAAGAGGCTCGTAAAGGAATAACTAATAATTCCATTTTTAATAAAATTAACAAAATGAGAAGAATAAAAATGCATGCAGAATAGTATATTTTGAGAAAGAAGTGCTATATTCTTCTTATTGCATCCCATCTGATAGAGATGAACACAGCAATTGTGTACATCATTACGGAATTTGATCATTTCTTCGAGTGTAGTAGCCTCCTTTACATCATCATACCCTATTGAATATCACACAATATTGAGATTTTTAGACTCTGTTTCTTGTACAAGGTTTTTATCTGTATGACTCTTATGTACTCGATGAATTCCAACCCATCTTTTCAACGTTGAAACAGAAATGGTAATATCGCGCAATTTGCAAAACTTATATGTAGTAAGCCCAGATTGGTGGTATCTGTTGATAATATCTTGCTTAAATTGTTGTGAATACGCTTCTATACTTCCCATTCTCTATCCTCCAATGCTGCATATACTAGAGGATAGAGTCCTTCTTGAATATGGTGTATTTGGTTTGATGTCACTGATAGAATTGAGAGAGGAATATATTAAACATAATGAAAATATGAAATATAGTGATAATGTTGATCAGGATTCGGTGGAGGATCTCGATGGTAAAATTTATCTTCTCAAGTTAAAGATAAACAGCAATTCTTAACCACCATACGGAAGCAATGAAATAACAAGTTTAGGTTGTATCATATTAAGTATGGTATAAATTATGAAAATTATAAGAGCAATGTTTAAGACGGTGTGGATTGGACTTCTATTCCTTTCACCACAATGAGGACAGGTTTTAGCCTTTTTACTTATTTCTTTGCCGCAAGCTTTACATTTAACCATTTTATGCTCTTCAAACTTGCTCCCTACAATCCATATTAGAGCAAGACCTAATAGATAAAATACGGCTTCAATCATAATATTTTCTCCTAACTATTAAATCTTTAATGGAAATATATTATTTTGTGTCCCAATAATATTTCCCATAAAAAATCACAACTAAGTTAATGTTCTTTTATAAGATTACGTAAAGAAATCCATGAGGTTTTTAATGTTCCCCAAAAATCTTGGAATTGTATATCTAAGTCTACAACTTTGGTATTTTTAGGAATTTCAAGTACTACCCAACCTCTAAGAAAATCGCCTTCATCTATTTCTGAGTTAGGGTCTATCATTTGTGGAATAGCATCTGTTGCCATTAACGGTTGTGAATATCTATATCCATCTATATCTCTTAATTTAAAACTACTTCCTAGGGCATTTAAACTAAGGCTATCATTTGATTTCCTATTATCAATTAATACATCTATCGCAACCCATTTCATACCATCCTCTGCACCAAACCAAGTATTATCATCTTCAGAGAGTTCTTGATATCGAAAAAAAGTGAGGGTTGTTTTAGCTTTTGTAATAATTATTGCTTCAGGAGTATTTTCTTGTAATTCATATCTCCAGGAACCATCACTTTCCAATATCACTTTTTCCCCATCTTCTGTAACTGCAATCCTATTAGAAAAAACAGGTAACAAAACCAATAAACAAACAATAATAGAAAAAATCTTTCTCATATATGCTCCCTTTAAGTGTACTTATCATACCGTCCCCATGGGTGAAATGTAAATAGATATATCTTATCGTTCACTCTGAAACTAATCAGAGGAGGAATGAGATGAGATCTTTTGAAGAGAAAGAATACACTGCTGAAGAGAAAAGAGAAATAATCAGGT
Organism: Proteiniphilum sp.; assembly: GCA_012728465.1. Classification (GTDB taxonomy): domain Bacteria; phylum Bacteroidota; class Bacteroidia; order Bacteroidales; family Dysgonomonadaceae; genus Petrimonas. The sequence goes on from JAAYFB010000266.1 coordinate 3,009, forward strand.
CTTTTAAAACAAGCAATGAGGGCTTAGAACGTTTTTGTGAACAAAATGTAATAAGTGTTTCCATATTTATGAGTTGGATAAAGAAAAACAATAGAAAGAAGAAAGAGATCACGGGAAGGATTCCAAAGGCTATTGAGAAGTCATCTTTTGTAAGATTACCAGTGAAAACACTTAACGCCTACTGTTCAATAGAACCAGCCAAATATACTTCGTAAGCGTACTATAAATCATCATTAAAACAAATATTGAAATCTACTAACCTCATATCTGGAGGTAAAAGATGGAACTAAAATTCGAAGATTATAATTTCTACATTAAACCAGCAGTCACTGACATGAGGAAAGGCTCACGCGGTTTAGCTATCATTGTTCAAAATGAGATGAAGATTAAACCTTTTAGTGAATCGGTGTTCCTCTTTTGTGGAAGAAGTAAGAGGACAATCAAGGCAATAGTATGGGACAAGAATGGTTGGTTTGTTGTTATTAATAGTAACAACATCGGGCCAAATTTGCTTTTTATTCATTATTATGACTCCTTACACCGAACCATTATATAATACCATTTATATGTGAAATAATAATCTTGTAATTATTGATAATTTAATGCTACGGGAATACAATCACTACTAAAATATCTAACCTTATACCCCTTGCATCTTGCCTTATCAATCTCAATCCTCATGCCACTACTGATACGCTCACCGAACACCCAAACCTGAGTGCATTTGATCATGAGGACAATACCAAAGAACATCCCTAACTCTCGCTCACTTTGAAGGCCGTCATCGAGGAATTGGGGAAAGAGTAGGTGAGGGGTTATCGGAAGATACCCTTTCTCCACAGCAAAGCGACTATATCGTTGAGCATTCCTTACATTCTCATTAATATCTCCCGCATAGGGCGAACAGATATACACAAGAGGATGATAGTCAAAGCGAGGTTGTCTTTTCTTCTCGATTGCCTTAATTGCCTCATAGGGTGTTCTGTCCATATATCCTTCTTTATTTCGTATGTTCATGTTTAGTCCTTTTTATAAAAATTAGTTTCAAAGCCATCAGCATTGAGCAAGAGCCCTTTAGCCCATGGTGGTGTTATAGTCATGATTGATTCGATTTGAGTAAGGTCTTGATTTGTTGGAGCTTCTATGACCACTTCGTCGTGGATGTGCATGCATATCCGGTGGTCTTTGAGATTCTTCATAGAGAAACTGAGCAGGTCTCTACTAATCGCTTGGACAATGTTTTCTACCAATTTTGAACCAAAGGTCTCTAGTCGCTCCCATTTCTTGGTGGCTCCTATTCCTTCAAAGGTGATACAAGATCCACCAAATTTATTGGTTCCTATGCGCGGTTTTACATAGGCAAGCCTTCTGCCGGAGGGTAAGGTGATAAAGAGAAATCCACTTTCATAGGAAAACCTGATACCGTGTGTAGTTGCTGAAGTTTTATTCTTTACTGCTTTTATTGCAGCAACATCGACATCCTTCCAGAGCTTAACGATATTTGGGTTTGCTATTCGCCACGCATCAACGAGGGGCTTGAGCTCCTCCTCTGACAAACCCAAATCTAAAGCTCCCATGGCCTTGAGGGCTCCAACCGATCCGCCATAACCGCAGTTGTGTACGAGTTTTCCCGATACGGTAAAACGATGATACTTTCCGGCATTTCGTATGTCATATACCCGTTTTAGGGTCGAAGGAGATTTATAGAATTCATGTGTGGAATTTAGACCATGGGTGTAGTATGGAGTAGTACCCAGCTGTATTGCTTTCTCCCCATTTCCGGATTGTAGGAGATGTGCTTTGCTGGTGGCGGCGAACATAAAGAGTACCGGCTCCGATTCCCCTTCGACCCAAACGAGGTGGTCTTCTGTAGCGGTGAGTCCTTCATAGGTGATTACCTCCTTGATTCCTTTGTACACAACGCCTTCGTGGGGTACCCAGTTTTCCCCATCCCAAAGCAGGTGCTTTGTATTAATATCTTCGATTGGAACAAGTCCTTTATCAGTGAGTACCAATTGCCCCTCGGCGATACAGGCGAGCTCAGCTTGTTTTCCTTTCTGTCTGAGATGCCCATTCTCTCCATGCTTAGTAACATTGCAGTGGAACATACGAGAGGCAGTAGCGCAGTAGATATCTCCGTTCTGTGCAAATACCTCCATCCGCCAGGACTCCCCAGCAAGCCAGGAAAGCACTCTCGCTTCTATGGCAGAGAAGTCGGAGACAATAAATTTATATCCCTTTCTTGGAATGAAAGCTGTTCGAATAAGCTGAGATAGGGTATCAGGTACATTTTCATAGAGCAGCTTTACTGCTTCATAATCACCACTTTTCACTAGGGCTCGAGCCTCTTCGAGGTCATCGAGATGGTTCTGAGGTAGATTTTGTAATTGAGTGAGTCTTCCAGACCATCTGCCGGTGCGATTGGCTCCATAGAATTGAAACATTCCCCTCGCTCTATCATCAGAGCAGGCTGCGTGCTCCATGGCCTGATACTTCTTTACCGAGGACTTTGCTAGCTGTAGCCTGAGTTCCAGCACTTCCTGTAGGGGCCTCGGGGCATCCTTTAGTAAGGCTTTCACATCCTTCTTACCAAGGGAATCTACCTCAAGGCCGTTCTGTGTTAACCAATTCTTCAGCTGCTGTACAGAGTTTGGGTTCTCTAGATCCGTGATAGCCTTCATCTTGTCCATGAGTTCTTTTCTGGAACATGTGTCCATCTCTATAGCGCTTCTTACCAGTTCTCTGTCCAGCAGTACGCCACAGTCGTTAATACGCTGATCCTGGTGATACTCCTCCCAGACTGGCTCGGGGACTGGGAATTTGACTAGCCGCTGGTGGATGGCCATCTCAACTTCGACATCTCGTATGTTGTACTCGATGAACTGTCTCCACTTGTCTATAGCATCGGCGGGATAGTTTCGAGTTCTTTTCCCATTAATGATAGTGGGGGAGCAGGGAGTGCAGAAGTACCGAATGAGATCCTTCCCTTCACTGAGCTTTTGCTTCTCAAGTCCCAGTACTGCACCAACGCCCATCAGCGACAGGGGAAGACCAAGATACGCCGACCAGATCATCGTGCATCGCCAAGAGGTGGGATCAAGATAGGTTCCGGTTGGAAGACCTAGATAACGTGAGAGACAAATACGTTCAAAGGTCGCATTGAACGCCCATTTGATGATGTGATCATCAGTGAGAGCTTCGAGGATTTTATTTGGGATTTTCTCCCCCTGGGCGAGATCAATAACCCGAACCTCAGAGCCGTCTATAGAGTACCCGAACAGAAGGATTTCAAAGTCCTCTGCCTCGCAATAGTGAAAGACTCCACTTTTGGCGAGATTGGCTGAAGAATGCGACTCGATATCTATACTGATGGATTTCATGATTGTTTCCTTGTAGGTTTGAATAGGTGAATAAAGGGAGGACAGTGGTTTTTGAGCACCGTCCTCCCTATGAGATTAGCTAAGGAAATCATCATCCTCGTCAGTGGCAAAATCGCTCTCAGCGCTTACCTTTCCACCCAAGGGTTCTCCGTCTCGAATGAGCTGTAGGTTCTGGAGCCCACAGGCGATACCACGGTTCCCGTTCGAATTGAAGGCATAGAAGGTGATGGAAGCTCTTCCGTAAACACCAGAGTAGACATTGCTTCTGTCCAGCACAGGAATACGGTCTGCGTCCACGATGCCAGGTGCTGTTGCACTATTTGCATTGATGAAATAGGAATTCTCATACGCTTCATCATCCGGGCGGTCAATATCTCCATCGCGTAAGGGAGTTTTTAACGATGAAAAAGCTGGAACCGATTTTCCATTGCCTTTCAGCTTCGTTTCACCCTCCTTGTAGGCTGCTTCAATGGCTGCCTTGATTTTCTG
>JAAYFB010000007.1 GCA_012728465.1 Proteiniphilum sp.
GGTTGGTTGGAGTACCAAAGTAGCTACCAACAATATAAAAGAGCCGTTAGAGAATAAATACAAAGGCGAAATAGTTGATGTTATCGACTTAGCCGAATACGATATAGAGTTTGCGGACGGGCGTAACTTCATGGATTATAGCCAAGACACAGCAATGGTTATAAATAAGCTTATGGATGCAGATGTAATAATCATCACTACGCCTGTTTATCAGGCATCCATCCCTGGCTTGTTGAAGAATGTGTTCGACCTATTGCCAATGGATGCGTTTCAAGACAAAACAGTGGGCATTATGGTTGTAGCAGGTTCTGAGAAACATTTCTTAGTGGCAGAACAACAACTAAAGCCAATTCTTAGCTTTATGAAGGCACAAACAGTTCAATCGTATGTATTTGCCACTCAAAATGATATTGTTAAAGGCAGTATCATTAATCAAGATGTGATATTCAGAATTGACAAATTAGTTGATGAGGTAATGCAGACAGCTATTGCTTTTAAAAACATAAAAGAAGCACAGGATGCAATGTATGATTTTTAGTTGACAATATCAATATAGATTAGAAGGCTTGGGAAGTTTAGTTCCTGAGCCTTTTTTTAATTCTTAAACAAGTGTAGCGTATCTGTTACACAACACAATTAACCTAATAGACAGTCACACAATTAGAACGGATACCCAATAGCAAAGTGGAAGGCAAAATCTCTACCAAGCTGAGCATTAAATAAAGACCATCGCTTACCTACGGGTAATGCTGGGTTATGTGCCTTCATCCCCATATCAGCACGAATAAGCAAGAAGTCTAAATCAACCCTTAACCCCACACCATACGCTGCTGCAAGTTCTTTATAAAATGTTGAAAACTTGAAATGTCCTCCAGGCTGTGCCTGATAATCTTTAATTGTCCAAATATTACCCGCATCAATAAAGGCTGCAATTTCGAACATCTTTGTAAGCTTGTGCCTATACTCCACACTCATGTCTAGCTTAATATCACCCGTTTTGTTAGCAAAGTCATATCCCGCTAGCTCATTACTATATGTTCCAGGTCCTAGCGTACGGGTACTCCATCCCCTAACGCTATTAGCCCCCCCACCATAGTACCTCTTCTCGAAAGGAAGAGCTATAGAATTTCCGTACGGCACAGCCACACCTATAGATATGTGTCCAGCTAAGGAGTTTTGATCATCAAAGCGATACGTAGGTGCAAAATCTATGTCAGCCTTTACATACTCAGCATAAGGAAGTCCCATTATTGTGTATCTACCCGATTCGTTTTGCTTCGCTCCTCCTAAAGAGGCAACCAAACGGGGTATGTATCCAGCCACCTCAACACCTGCCCTCAACCTAAATGGAACAATAGGCGGAACTCTGCCGAATGAGACGTTTGAATATGTTAGATTATATGAAGTTAGTGCAATAAGTTGCTCTTCATAGCTTGCCTTCAGAATTGGGTTAATGCTATCATTCATATACGCATCCTCAAATCGCTTACTCATCCATGGCATACGTACATAAGTAATATCAAGTGGACTAACCGAGTTGGTTAGTTGCCAATTTTGCTTTGACCATTGAAAGCGTGACGACAAGCTGAAGAATTGTCGAAGATACTCACTACGCTTTTGAAAATTTATACCCACAGCAAACTCTGTAGATGCCGAGGCCTGATCTCTTAATCCCTTCATCAACCACGGCAATAGCAATTGCGGAATTGATAAAGCTGCTTCAGCTCCATACTCATAATAGCCTTTGTCTCCAATACTAATACTATCAGAGGCACCTACAAATTCGTATGCAGCATTTACCTTGAGCCTTAGTGTTTCTCCTCCCTTCAATATGTTTTTATGTTCATATGTAGCATCTGCAGCGATACCTAAATCTCCAGCAGAATGAGTGCCATCCACACCAAACTGCATAAAGTGTAAGTTACCAGGAAATATTGAGATATTCGCATCAATAAAATTTGAGTCATTCTCACTTATGGGTGTAAGCGAAATGTTAGTTTGACTCACAGAACCAAGACTATTTAATGATGAATATGTCCTCTCCAAAAACCTATCCGAGTATATTCTACCAGGTCGTATAAATGTATTGTAATATATGGCTCTAGGCAACATAAACTTATTCCTCTGCGACACCACTTTAATGTCTCGAAAATCTATTGTGTCCAACAGATAATGCTTATTACTATCCAACAATATTGACTGTTCGACACCATTATTAACTGTAATATCTCGAAAATAATATAATGGTTGTTTAGTAGTGTCAGTAGGATTATTCAACCCAAGTGTTAAATCAACCTGATGATTACCCACTGTAGTGTCGGCCAAATAATAAATATCCTCTTTCAAGAAGTTATAATACCCCGAATTTCTAAGCGTATTAACTATGCTTACTCTTGCATTTTCCAGAACTTCCAAGTCGAATATATCACCCTCATTCACCACATTTAGTCGCCGTCTAGCATCTAGTATTTTATAAATTGTAGTGTCAACCGATGCAATAGTATCCTTAAAGCTGCGAATGGTATATGGATCATTAGCTTTTATTCTATATGTTATATTAGCCCTTTTATCTTTCTTTTCAATAATAGTATCCACCTCAGCATTTAAGTATCCTTTGTTGCCAAGCTGTAAGCGAATTTGCTCCATCGAAATACCTGTAAGACGGTCACTATATAGAACTGGAGCCTCACCAAACTTTAGCAACTGGCGTCTAAGCCATGTTGAGTCATTTTCGGCCGCATTATGTGCTTTTAGTTTCACACGGCCTAACAACAGCATTGTTGAGTTTGGCTTTTGTCGAAGAAAAGGCCTTAGACTAGATTCGCTCACCCCTTTTGCATCACTCTCAATCTTAACTTTATTCAAAAGATAACTACCAGAGGGCACCTTTTTAGTAACACTACACGAGGCCAACAATACAGACACAAGCAACATCAAAATATATCTTATTGATAATACTTTGTTTAGTCTCGGGGAACTAAATGATTTTATATTTGTGATATAATTATTCATTACCTTTTTTTCTAAAACTAAGCTTAAATAGATCCCTAAAGCGAAGCGAGTTTCTTGTAACCACTACTCCTGCTCCTTGCGTGGTAGGAGCTCGCTTCGAGAAACGCTGATTGGATCGATTATATGCACGTAGCATCAACCAACTATTTAAATCGTACTCGAGCTCAAACTCACCCATAAAGGCTTGCTGACTAGCCAGCGTTGAGTTGTCGCCATAACTCAAATTAGTAGTCAATCTCAACTTATCATCAAACAATTTTGTAGATACATCCACTCCCATACGCATATTATCGAAAGTGCCATCCATACTTTGAAGATTAGTATTTATCGACCAATTATCATTAAGTGCACCAGCCAATAAAGCATCCATGCCACGTGACAGCTGTCCCACCGCTAATGATGTAGCCAGATTGCCACCAAGCCCAAAATCAGATCCCCCATCTCCTCCTGGGAAAAACCCTCCAGTGAGAATAAGGCTAGCAAACTGCTTGTTCTTTTGTTCATCTGTGCTTATGATACTGTTAAGCCTTTGGCGCACATCATTTGCAGCATCCGGCAAGTCTATACCATACGACAGATTCATCTGATTTAAGTTACCTTTGATATCCAATGTTGCATTAACTGGTATGCGAGTATTTGTTACTTCATTCACAAAAGCCTCACTAAGCGATGTCAGGTCAGCATTTACTTGATTATAGGCAGTGATGTTGAACTGAGTGCTAAGTGGATCGCCCACCAATGTAACTGTACTACCCGACATTATGTTGAAATCAATAGACTTCAATCCTTGAAAGTTGTAATGAAAATTACCGCTTTCTGCAACATAGTCTCCATATAATCTTACCGATGGGTCTGATCTTGTATCAAAGTTGGCACGTATTTGCCCCCTTCCATTTATCTCAAAAGCATCTCCTGTAGTGGGGTTTATTATTACCCCTGCTTCTAACATAGGATTAAGATTAAGAATTGCCTGTATATTAATTGGCATTTCTGATTTCAATCTTGTATTAATCTTTCCGTTAGGATCCCAATCTCTCAAGAAAGATAGTGAATCTACCACCTGAGGCGTATTAATATATATTATGCCACTATATTCGATGGCTTGTGCCGTTTGGGGTAATTCTATCATAACTTTTGATCGGCTATCATTCCTCAAGTTTGCATTACCGAATATGCCAGATGATGAACCCTCAATATTTATATCTCCACTCAACTTAAGAGTGCCATATGCTATTTGTTCTGTTTGACTCTCATTGTTCAACAACAAGAAATCATTAAGTTTAAGCCCAACGGAGTAAGTCATCCCATCAAAGTTGCTATGATTTAGAATTAGATTCAGATGGGCTTCATTGTTATTATTATCAGTTATGACTAGGTTGTTTAATCCAATATTTTGTGGAGATATGTTTATTGTATCCGAAATCTTATATGTTACATTTGTAAAGGCCACAGTCATCTCTCCATTATTAACGCCAACCCATCCATTGGTTTCGAGTGCATCTAGCTTTCCTGACAAGTTTAACTTCGAGTTAATTGTACCCGACATTTTGCTCAACGCTGACACAGCAAATGGTTGCACCCACGCAAGAGGAACTTCGGCTACGTTTATGTCCATATCCATAGGACTATCGCCTCCCAATGGCACAAATCCATTTATAGATAAGTAGTTGTATCCTCCATTATTAGTAAGTCCAGCATTTAGCGACAAGCCATCTCTCATATGATCCCAATCACCATTCACAAGCAGCGTACCAAGAGTATCAGTTTGAGTGTGTATATTTTCTATTCTAAAGTTATCAGTACGCATCAATGGATCTGCCAACGCTTGATTAATAATAAGCCCACCATTGATAGAACCCTTAAAGTTGGATATCTTAAATGCTGCCAAGATAGTCTCCAAATCGGTGTTATTGAAAAATAGTCTAATAAAGTCTTCTTGCCTCTTTGATGCTATACCGTCTATACCAAGCAATAACATATGATCTTGACGCATTTCAAAATTATTTACCACTATCCTGTCAGGCTGATACACTATTGTGGAGTGTATGACATCTATTATTTTATCATTAAAGTTTATGTTGGTAGGATTAACAGTTATATTTGTTACTAAGCTATCCACCATGTTGCGAGCAAAACCTACAGCTATGTCCAATCCTCCACTTGCCTGAGCTACACTGCTCTGCATATTGAAAGTCAACTTATTTGTAACAGAGTCATTCTTTACATCAGTTCTCAATTTAGCATTCACATGACCATTGGCTTGTGCCAAATATGTATCTACACTTAGCCCCACGCCACTCTGCTGACCGATTGATAAATCAAGCTTTGTTTCGCGTATATCATTTTGTCCAAACATTAATCGAGGCAAATGCCCCGTGATATTTCCTTTTTTGTCATTAGCTAAGTCCACAAAACCTTTTACTGTTGCAGGCTCCACATTAATAAATGGAAGTGAAAGTGCATATGATGCATCCTCAGTGTTTTTCAATAAAAAGTTGAACTGAAATGAACTGAAGTGTTCCTCATCACCTTCCCAGTCAGGGTTTTCGATAAGAGAGGGTATGTGGGCACTTAGCAAGCTTTTCATATCATTGACTATTGTCTCTAAATGATAATCACCAACTATCTCACCCTCTATTATGGACGAAAACAGTTCTATCTTTTTCTTGTTTTGCTCCGCATCTTCATCATATATTGATTGCAAATATATAGGTCCAGGATTAAACACAAAGTTATCATCATATAGCGATGTGCTATCAATCACTGCCATTCCCACAAGGTCATGAATATCTGCCCCTTCAAATTTTGCTTCGATGCGAGTAGTAATATATGGGTTCTCCCACTGCTCGATATCAATAATAGGTGTTAGAAATAGCTTATCAACTATGCCGTGAACATCAAAATTCATTTGATTATTGAAGTTCAACTTGGCCATTAGGTCAAACTTATTATCATCAGTATCCGTAACCACATGCCCCTCAATTGCTCCATCGATGTAGCTACCATCTACATTGATGTCAGTATATGTATATCCATTATACTTCACCGAATTAATATCCCCTTTTGCTGTTATAGTCAATGGCTCTGCATCCAATAATCTAACACTAGCATAGGTATCTAAATACAATTCATCCACTCCGATGTCTTCGCCTATAACCTTGGCTGCATAAAAGTTATTTGTCTTTACTCTCCCAGTAAAAATCATGTTCGAAAACATGTCTTGTATGCTTGATGTACCATCAAAAGTTATTGTACCTGGATTGGTAACTATTCGAGCATTAGTCTTCAAGTTGTTGGTGCGACCTTTTGCTTCTAGTTTTATATCTACATTCTTTAGTGCTGTAAGCTGATCAATCTCAGCAAAGTCGGGAGGTCCAATTCTAATGAAGTCATATATATCATCTACTGATGATTTCAATTCAGTTATAATAATATCGGCAGTAGCGTTATTAATATCATTGAAACTAGATAAGCTTCCTTTGAGATTAATTTTGGTATCATCCCCATAATTAAACACAAGTTTCTTAACCTCTGCCTGTGGCAATTGTCCTTGCACTTCTGTTTCCAGTTCTATCTTTTTGTTGAGGTGAGATAATACCGATGTAAATATGGCAATATCTTGCGGATCTAGAGCATCACTCTTCACATGCGCCATATATTCATTACTTTTGGTATCGAAGGACGCCTTTCGGATATTGATTTCGGAGTTATTGAATTGTAGTTTAAACTTATTAGTCCAATACTTATCTTTTCTTGATCTTACGGTTCCCTTAAGAGTTTTCAAGTTCATCCCCGCATAGTGCTCCATCAAGCTAAGATTACCAATAGTAACCTTTAGTCGCTTCATGTCAAGCGATGGCACTTTGGCTTTGATATTGAAATTTGTTACCCAAAAATGATTTGAATTAAACTCATTTGGAGTATGTGGTTCCGATAGAACATCATAGCGAAGAGTTCCGTTAGAAATATTTATATCATTGATTGATATCTGCATTGGGTTTTCGCTCGGTGGTTTCTTCACCGTATCTGTTGATGCAAACGAGTCGATAAGGAATTGAAAATTGAATGGAGCCTCTGGACTCAACTTACTAACCCTAGCGGTAAAGTTCTCAAGATTTACCGAACGAATGGATAACTTATTGTGTAGCAACTCGCCAACCCTTACGTGAGCGTCCAACCTATCTACATAAAGCAGTGTATCCTTATTTTGATCTTCAACATACAGGCCCCCTATCTCAACAGAATTAAGAAACTTAATTCTAATTCTATCTAATTGTACTTCGGTTTGGAGCTTTGGTTTCAGCTTCTTGAGAGCAAAGTTGGCAGCATACTTCTGTACGCTCGGTATCATAAATGTAAAAAAGAGTATAATATTTACCAATACTACACTCAGCAAAATTAGACTAAAGACTCTAATTATTTTTCTTACCAACTTCATCTATTCGCCATTATATTCTTTTGCAATACAATATTACAAATAAAATGCTCTTGAATAATGATTATGAGGTATTTTAACTCTTTTGCAATCCCCACTTAATTACATAAAAACGATAGTTCTCTGCTATTAAATGTCTTCTACATATCAAATCCAACCTTCATGATTATCAGCCAGATTCTAACCTCCATTGGTCATATTATAACTAAGCAGAACTGTATTCTTAAGGTACTCAAACTCCAATTCGAATGGTTCTGAAAATACATTCATACCTTGATTTTCCTCTATTTGCTTTATAGTCCACAGCTTGCCATTGTCAAGACCAAGACTATTAAACTCATCATCATCCACCACCGACACATACAATAGTATCAGGCGTTTAGTAATATCATTCTCGAAAACATATTTAAGCATAAACTGTAGCGGAATTTTCTTATCACCTATGATGCTTGATAGCAGATTACTTATTGTTTGCTCGATGTCGTTACGGTACTTCAAGTATTTCTCGAAAGGATAGTCTAACATACCTGGGTTCAAAACCTTATCAGCATCACGATTTACAAGAAATAAACGACCTTTATTTATCAATGCTATACGCACAACGGGATGCAAATATTTATTCTTAGATGCAATGGTTATAGACTTTGCCACACGTCCCGTCACTTGTCCCGACTCGTTTACTACGGGAAGCCAGTCTTCCTCATTCAGCTTTTTGTCAAGCATCCTTAGTCGCAACACCTCAAGCACCATAATGACCACATATATTGCTGCAGCAATAATGATTATAGGTATATGATTGATAGCATATACACTACCCTCTGACAAAACAAAAAAGACAAGTATCAGCAATAGATGGAAAAAGAGTGAATACTGTGTTTGAAATGCCACTCGAAACGATTCTGACAGATAGTTTCTAACTTCCGACCTATCATAACGTGCAAGACGAGCTATTACCTTTGCTCGCGTAAGACGAGAGGCAATAAGAGCTGTCACGAAAATAATTTCAGTTAGTATAAATTTATCAAAGCCACTTAATGTGGGATACAACATAGACATTATTAGCGCAAACACAAAGCTTATTAAAGATATATCGTATAGCATTCGGCTATACAACTTAACCTTGTAAACGCCCAACACAGCTAGCACAAGACCCACACCGACTGCTATCCATGTGCTTACGAAACCAGCAAGTATCGTAAACACAAGCATAGGCAACAGTCCATAGGCAGGATTCTTAAGCTGCTTTATTATTCCATTTCCTTCTAACATATTCTTTTTTAATTGAACAGGCATATTGTTTAAGCAAGCACATACCAAAAGACACATGTTTTGTCATGGTCTCATCGATTAATTAATAACCTAAGTGGTATAGCCAACTTACAGCCTCCACATAATAACGCATATTAGATTATTTTGTTTAGCAAAGAATGAGGGGCGGAAAAATTTCCGCCCCTCCACTAATAAAATCTTTACACACAAAGCACTATATTGCCTTACTTACCTCGTCTGATGATGATGACTCCGATTTGCTATCTGCAGCAGTATCACCTTTTAAATCTTGACTGACAGCTTTGCCAGCTTTTTCACTGGCAGCCCTAGCTTTTGTCATAATTTCTTTAGCAAAATCGTCGTTAGCATTTGATGGCGACTTAGAGGCATAATCTATAGTTTTTAGTGATAGATTATTTTCGTTATCCTTATCAACATTGCCACCATTGCCCAAATTATTATTTTCATCTTTCTTCTTCTTACGCAATGTTTTGGTACGAAGCACATCGGCACGAATCTTGCTTGACATCGTAGCAAATTCCATCACCAACTCTTCGCACGATGAGGGCTTAGTAGTATATTGCAATGCTAAGTTATTAATCAACAGCTCTAAGTCTTTTGATGTAGTTTTGATAACTTCCATGTTATCTATTTTATCAATCTTGTAAGATGAGATTAGCTCGCTTCGTTGCTTCCATAACTTTATGTACTCTTCGTTGCATTTTACCAACCAATTCAATACATCGCCAACACGTAGTGCAACAACCGCCGCACCAATCTTGACATTTGATGTAAGGACAATTGAAAGCTCCTCCAAACAACTTGTTATCACAAGATGTTTTTTAGTATTCATCAAAGGCGCATATGATGTAATCCATTCTTGCAACACTAGAGCATGATTTTTAATATCAGCGTCCATACTATTCACATGCCCTTTTACTATGTTTTTAAAGCCAGAATAGGCTTTAACTCTATCTTCGTGCAAACTAGCAATACTGGCTGTGAGCTTATTAGTACGCTCCTTCATTGCTACTCTATCTAGCAAAGGAATATGTGAATTCATCAAAGCTAAAATCTTTGTGAAGTCCTCACTTTCAATATCTGATGAAAGCTCGTTTGACTTGTCCACAAGAAATTTATATACGAAAATATACTCGCGAATATTTAATCGCTTCAAAAAAGAAATATAAAAAATTTTCTTCATTATAATTTTATTTTTATTGCCTATCTGATCATTTGATAAGCATTATTTAAAAACTTATTTCATAGAATGAGGTGCAACAGTTGGCAGTGACATTGGAGATAGTTGTATTCTTAAAAAGCGGAATTGCCACGATTCCGATTTGGCATACTTCACTCCTACCCCACATTAATACATGTTGCCATACCCCCGTGCATAGTGACTAAATGCTACTATGCTAGAGAAAAAGTGTTAATCACAAGCATCTACAACCAAAGGTTGCAAGCATGGCTTATGACATTCGTTACATTTGCCTAAGTTGTACAATAGGCTAGCACCGAACCACAATTACTTACATACATCTTGTTTATCTGAATGATTGTGCTCTTTTGACAGTATTCCCTCATGTTCATGGCCTGTATGAGGATTTAGAGCTCAACTAATAGATTGTTTTTCATTGAAACAGCAAAATACTTACTCCTAATCAGTTTGGCGTGCAACATTAAATCACTGTAGTTATCAACAAATACTACGTAATTCTTTTACAATAGTCTAAACGCATGCTCAATATAATAGGCAAAGTACCAATCCGTTTTGTTGGCAAGGCAACACTAGTGTCGCGAACACTAGCATCACATCATCAATATACTTATCACTTTTTTACTTCATATAGATCCTTTCTTTAAAAAAATTATACTATTCTTTTTACAAATAATAATATATCAATATCCGTGCCAAGTTTTTGAATGAAGCTAAAATCAGCTCCGCTTTAACATAATCAAACGCAACTCTGCCATCTCATGACTAAGTTGGCAGATAAAAGCTGACACATGACAACATGTCAGTCATACTGACAAAAACATTTGTCATAGGTGACATGACAATTAATTTATGTATAACATTATATAAAATCGGACATATTTACTAGCGGAGAAACACAATCTCACAAACTGTTAAATAATTAACTAAAACAGACAATGCCAAAACTAGCCACATTTAACATATTTCAGGCTGAAAGTCACCAATGTTGTACCCGAATTGTCAATTCCAAATGGAATATAGATTTTGTGTTAAAGCATTTTTGCAATTCCATTTGGAATTACTAAAATGCTTTAAACGATTTATCTGATTCCAAATGGAATGTTGATTTTGTGTTAAGACATTTTGGCAATTCAAAATGATTGTGTTAAATCGCGTACCACATTTATATGATTCCATTTGGAATCTTGTCATTGTGGTTTGCGATTGGGGCAATTCCATTTGGAATCCTATCATTGTGGTTTGCGATTAGGGCAATTCCATTTGGAATCCTATCATTGTGGTTTGCGGTTGGGGCAAAAC
>JAAYFB010000267.1 GCA_012728465.1 Proteiniphilum sp.
CTGAAGCCTGTCCATTTGCTCCTTTAACAGTTCGGGATGCTTTATAGAGCACATCAACAATTCAGCCTGACGCTCCATTGATTGCGACTCGAGCAAAAGGAATATCTGGTCATCGGCATCCTCCAAACCCTTTACACTAAGACCATTCTCGCGAGCTTTGTCTTGAAAACTTTGATCAATACCTACCCCATTCTCCATGCTTGGATAATATTTTTGATAAAGAGTTATCATCAGCAAGTTGTTAATCATGGCAGGTTTCATGCGCTCCAGTATTGCAAAGTCCAAGCCAATCACCTCTTCAACTTGACTTGATAGCAATTTGTAATCATCCTCACTTAGCATGTCCACATAATTATATTCCTGTGGCATAATGGCTTTCTGCATTATCGCCATCTGCATTGATTCCATCTTGCTCATGTCCAGCTCGCCAACAACTTGTTCTACAGAGCCAAAGGCTTCGTCAAGCCCAACTATTTCATCAAGAAAAGATATCGGCACGAGATGGTGCGTTCCAAAAAGATAAGATGGTTTATCTAGACCATTGCCGGAAACTTTCCATAGAAGGGAATTCTCAACCTTAGCTACACTAACACAAGCAGATAGAACAACAATAAGTATTAGACCTAATAATGTACTTCTTAGTTTCATATGTTTTAAATATTAAATTGCATCAACACCAAATGTTTGTTGTGCCAACTTTTGTTTATTTTTTCAAGTTATCTTCTTTGCTCCCGCCAATAAAATCGAACAGTAGCCAAAATATTGTGAACGATGGCATAAAATCGGTAACTGGCAACGCCTCTTCAATGAATGTGACCAAGGCGGTATATTTTCCTCGCTTTTCTCCAAACATCTTGTAGCTTAAAAAAGCAGCTAGAGGCGCCCACACCACATCTATTATGGGCAATGCATATGACGCCATGCCCACGGCATCAAAGAATATGCACAAAAGTAGTTTTTTATATTTCTTATTCATAATTTATTTGAATCAATAAATATATTTGCACTCATATTGATATAATTAGAGCATAGCTAACAGCCATGCTCTAAAATAAACATCATTCTTGTTGATTATTTACACTCTGCGTAGTGCATCAAAATCAGTGTTACACACCACCCTCAACTGATACATGAGAACGAGCTGCCAGCTCCTTGTCCATTGTGTAGATTCCAAAACCATTGTCGCCAATTAGTTTTAGGCTATCAATCATCTCTTGTGCTGTTTCTTCTTCTTCCACCTGCTCGCTAACAAACCATTGCAAAATATTTTCAGTAGCATAGTCATTTTCGCTTCGTGCGATGCTAACTAAGTTGTTAATCATTCCAGTAACCACTTTTTCATGTTCCAATGTATCATCAAAAGCAGCTAGAAGTGAGTCCCACTTTGTATCAACCTCCTCTATAGGTTTTAGTTTTACTTTGTTACCTTTCGAGATCAGATAATTAATTAGCTTCATTGCATGATCTTGCTCTTCTTGAAATTGTACTTTGAACCAGTTTGCAAATCCTGGCAATCCCTCGTTGGCGAAGTGTACTGACATTGATAAATACAGATATGCTGACCAAAATTCAGCATTTATTTGCTCGTTAATAGCAGTCTCTAATTTTTTGCTTACCATAATTGTGTTGTTTTAATAAATTGTTTAATTATTACTTAGTAATAAACAACAGGGATTGCTAAAAGTTTGATTTGGGGGAGTGAAAAAAGATTGATGAATGATAAACGATGTTTCGAGTGATCAATCACATTAGATATTAGATGGTTGAGGAAAAGTAAGCACCATTTATCAGAACGCACTTCACAATACCTAACATATAAAAAAAACAATTTGCGCTTTTTGATGACAATCATACGCAAACAGAAAAAGATTCTTAAATATGTTTTATATATTTGTCAAATACAAAACTATATTAAAAATATATTATCATGACTACTAGAAGAGATTTTATTAAGAAAGCAGCTATCGGAACAACTTTAGTATCGATGGGAGGTGCTTTACCAGGATTTAGTGCAAAAAGCTATAAAAACATCGTGGGAGCTAATGATAAAATAAGAATAGGTGCAATTGGTGTTAACTCTCGTGGAAATGCACTAGCATCGGGTTTTGCTTTAGAAAAGGGCTGCGAAATATCTTATGTTTGTGATGTTGACAAACGTGCTATGGAAAAGTGTATTACTAATGTGAAAAAAATTACAGGAAATACACCAAAGGAAGAAAAAGATTTAAGAAGATTACTTGAACAAAAAGATTTGGATGCTGTAATAATTGCAACTCCCGAACATTGGCATGCACCTGCAGCCTTAATGGCTATGAAGGCAGGTAAGCATGTTTATCTAGAGAAGCCTACTAGCCACAACCCCGCAGAAGATGAGATCTTAATGCAAGCAGTAAGGAAATACAACGTAGTTACCTCAACAGGAATGCAGCGTCGCTCTTGGCCTAATGTTATAAAAGCAATACAAGAGGTTAAAGGAGGAACAATCGGAAAGGTTTATTTTGGAAAAGCTTGGTATGCAAATAATAGACCATCCATTGGCATAGGTAAAGCAACCCCAGTTCCTAATTGGCTTGATTGGGAGCTTTGGCAAGGACCCGCACCAAGAGTTGCAGAGTACAAAGACAACTTCCTACATTACAATTGGCACTGGTTCTACAACTGGGGCACTGGTGAGTCGGGCAATAATGGTGTGCACTTTCTTGATATATTGAGATGGGGAATGGATTTAACTTTCCCAATACGTGTCAATTCTTCAGGAGGCAGATACGTATATCAAGATGATTGGGAGTTTCCAGATACACAGGTTACAAACTTTGAGTTTGCCGATAATAAACTAATTACTTGGGAGGGAAGAAGCTGCAACGGACGCAACATTGAGGACTCATCTGTAGGATGTGTATTTTATGGTGAAAAGGGCTCCTTAGTTATAACAGGAGGCAACTCATACAAAATATATGATTTGCAAAACAAATTAATTAAAGATGTAACAAGCGATCTTAAATTCCGCGAAGGAGATACAATGAATCCTACTCAACAATTAGATTCATTTCACTTCTCTAAC
>JAAYFB010000268.1 GCA_012728465.1 Proteiniphilum sp.
GTAATAATTTGGTCAAATAGACAAAAAATACACTCAAATTCACGGATCATTTTAATTAATGATAAATGATTTGATGATATTTATTCATTAAGTGTTTCTTTTCAATTATTTGGAGCAATAAAAACTATATGTGGTATGTAAATTGTAACGTAAAATTATGGCTTTTTAAAATAATAGCATGTTTATAGCATATTTTGTAAGTTACATAATTGTTGTTTCATGGCATTTATTGTATATGTCTCAAAAAAACACTTATTCGAAATGTCTCAATTCTACAATTATCATGTTTTTTCAAAGCTGTCGATTATAAGCACGTTTGAGGTTATATGAGTTGTATGACAGTTATGTATCAGTAGATTATTTATTAAATAAAAAAGATATTCAATATACTAATTATAGAATATGTTCAATCCTAATATATTCGTATTTTCTTCCATATTAGTAGTGAAAGGGGGTATATTTAAAACAAAAAGTCTATTTTTGCATTATTGTTGTTTTGAAATAACAAATGTCACACATATACAATTAATAATATACAATAGATGAAGACAAAGAAATTCTTATTGCCCGAAAGTGAAATACCTACACATTGGTATAATGTGGTAGCGGATATGAAAAATAAACCGCAACATCTTTTAAATCCTGAAACGAAGGAACCAATGAAGGCTGAAGACCTATATCCTTTGTTTGGGGAAGAACTAGCTCGTCAAGAGTTTAATGAAACTGATGCTTGGATCGAGATTCCTGAGGAGGTCAGAGAACAATATAAGATATACCGTCCTGCACCATTAGTAAGAGCATATGGATTAGAAAAAGCATTAGATACTCCGGCACATATATACTTTAAGAATGAAAGTGTAAGTCCAGTAGGGTCACATAAGCTTAACTCGGCTCTTCCACAGGTTTATTACAACATGCTTGATGGCACAACAAATTTGACTACCGAAACAGGTGCTGGACAGTGGGGCACTGCCTTATCATTTGCAGGAAAAGTCTTCGGTCTTGATATTGCTGTATATATGGTGAAGATTAGTTACGAACAAAAGCCATATAGACGCTCGCTTATGCAAACTTGGGGAGCTCAGGTTATTCCATCGCCAAGTATGTCAACCAAAGCAGGACGCAAAATATTGACAGATCGCCCTAATTATCAAGGTAGTTTAGGAACAGCTATATCGGAAGCTATTGAACTAGCATTACAAACTCCAAACTGTAAATACACATTGGGTAGTGTAATGAATCACGTTTCATTGCACCAAACGATTATTGGTCTGGAGGCAGAAAAGCAAATGGAGATGACGGGTGAATACCCCGATGTAGTGATTGGTTGTTTTGGTGGTGGTTCAAACTTTTCTGGAATATCATTCCCTTTCTTGAGACATGTTATTAATGGAGATAAGAAGACACGATTTATCGCTGCAGAACCAGCATCATGTCCAAAACTAACTCGTGGTGTTTTTAAATATGACTTTGGTGATGAAGCCGGATATACGCCACTGATTCCAATGTTCACTTTAGGACACAACTTTAGTCCAGCTAACATTCATGCAGGTGGGTTGCGTTATCATGGAGCAGGTAGCATTGTGAGCCAGCTGAAAAAAGATGACCTAATAGAGGCAGTAGCGATTCCACAGCTAGAAACATTTGAGGCAGGAGTTCTTTTTGCACAAACTGAAGGAATAATGCCTGCACCTGAATCGACTCACGCGATTGCTGCTGCCATTCGTGAAGCAAAAATAGCAAAGGAAGAGGGTAA
>JAAYFB010000269.1 GCA_012728465.1 Proteiniphilum sp.
ATTTAACTGTTTGAAAAAGTGTATGTTTTCATGAGCAATTTTGCCCAATTTTGATTGTTTCAGTATAAGATTTCATTTTTATAGAATAAAGAGATGTTGAATGCAGACACTAAATTGTTTTATTATAAACGAAGTTCAAGGGCACATATAATAAATACACCATGGGTTATAATAATGTATCCGTTATAACTCAAAACTCTAAGCTCCAAACTAATATTTTTCATTTACATCAAATAGATATTTATAATATCAGTTTCACGAAAGAAGTAAAAACCGTACCTTTGAGGAAATTATTTACGTAACAAATCTACACTTTAATATACATAAGTGAGGTTTTTAAAAAACATTATACTAATTATGAGAGATAAAGTACGTTGCTTGATTATTGGATCAGGACCTGCAGGATATACTGCCGCTATTTATGCCGCAAGAGCTAACTTAGAGCCAATGCTTTTTGAAGGACTTCAACCAGGTGGGCAATTAACAACCACTACTGAAGTTGAAAACTTTCCTGGATATCCAGAGGGAATTACTGGAACTGAAATGATGGAAGATTTAAAGAACCAAGCTGCTAGATATGGAGCTGAAATATTTCCTGGAAGAGCTACTTCGGTTGACTTTTCTGAAAAACCGTATAAAGTCACAATTGATGGAGAGAAAACAATTGTAGCCGACTCAGTTATTATTTGTACTGGAGCCACTGCCAAATACTTAGGATTACCTGATGAAGATAAATATGCAGGACAGGGCGTATCTGCCTGTGCCACTTGTGATGGATTCTTTTATCGCAAAAAAACAGTAGCAGTTGTTGGTGGTGGAGACACAGCATGTGAAGAAGCTACTTACTTATCTGGTCTTGCCGACAAAGTATATATGATTGTTCGTAAAGATCACTTGCGAGCATCTCAAATTATGCAAGAAAGAGTACTAAGCAACCCTAAGATTGAAGTTCTTTTCGAACATAATACACTAGGACTATTTGGCGAAAACGGAGTAGAAGGTGCTCATCTTGTTAAGCGTATGGGCAAAGCTGATGAAGAAAAAGTAGATATAGCAATTGATGGCTTCTTCTTAGCTATAGGGCATACACCCAACACGGACATATTCAAAGACTATATAGATCTTGATGAAACAGGATATATCAACATCCAACACCCAACTTCAAAAACTAACGTAGAGGGAGTGTTTGCTGCTGGCGATGTTGCCGATACACTATATCGTCAAGCAGTTACTGCCGCCGGCATGGGATGTCGTGCTGCAATGGATGCAGAGAGATACTTATCTGAGCAAGGATTGTAGTTAGGATATTTCCTACTACTTACTAATATAGATATTATTGAGACTACTCTTACAAACGGGGTAGTCTCTTTTTTTGCATATTACGATACGATAAGCAATAAAGATACCTTATTAGCGACAATGAAACAGCATCTAAAAGCATAACTGCAAGAGCCAACAACATTAACGTTTATTTAAATAAATATTTCTTTAATGTCCGCTTATTGTTGTAATTTTGTCAGCATAAAAGAACATTTACATTTTAATAAAAACTACTTATGAGCTTTTTGACAAACGAAAAACTAACTATTGTTGGTGCAGCAGGTATGATTGGTTCGAACATGGCGCAAACTGCAGCTATGATGAGATTAACTCCTAATATCTGTCTGTACGACCCATTTGCACTAGGACTAGAGGGTGTTGCTGAAGAGATGCGTCACTGCGGTTTTGAAGGTGTTAACTTCACTTTCACTACTGATATTAAAGAGGCATTCACAGACACTAAATACATGATTTCATCAGGTGGTGCACCTCGTAAGGATGGAATGACTCGTGAAGACCTACTAAAAGGTAATGCTGAAATTGCAGCACAACTTGGCAAAGACATCAAATCATACTGCCCAGACTTGAAACACTTAACTGTTATTTTCAACCCAGCAGATATCACTGGTCTTGTAGCACTTATTCACTCAGGTCTTAAACCATCAAGTGTTACTACATT
The DNA here is from genome assembly GCA_012728465.1 of Proteiniphilum sp. Lineage (GTDB taxonomy): Bacteria > Bacteroidota > Bacteroidia > Bacteroidales > Dysgonomonadaceae > Petrimonas. The sequence continues at coordinate 2,000 of JAAYFB010000269.1, forward strand.
AGCAGGTTTAGACAGCACTCGTTTGCAAACTGAATTGGCAAAACACTTCGGCGTAAATCAAAGTCAGGTTACTAACACTCGCACATACGGTGGACACGGTGAGCAAATGGCGGTTTTTGCTTCAACTGCACAAGTTGATGGAAAGCCACTAACAGATCTAATTGGAACTGATGCTCTAACAAACGAAGATTGGGATGCATTGAAAACTCGCGTAACTAAAGGTGGTGCTAATATCATCAAACTACGTGGTCGTTCTTCTTTCCAAAGCCCATCATACGTTTCTGTTGAAATGATTCGCGCAGCTATGGGTGGAGATTCATTCCGTTGGCCATCTGGATGCTATGTAAATACTCCAGATTTCCCACAAATAATGATGGCGATGGAAACAGACATCACTAAAGATGGTGTAGTTATCAACGAAACTAAAGGTACTGACAGCGAAATGGCTGCATTGAAAGAGAGTTACTCTCACCTTGCAAAGCTTAGAGACGAAGTTATAGAGATGGGTATTATACCAGCACTAGAAGATTGGACTAAAGTTAATCCAAACCTATAGTACATTTAGATAGCTAAATCACATACCAAAAACTCCAGACTTATACTCTGGAGTTTTTTTTGCATTATACTATTCTAATTCGATATTTTGCTCAACAAATTAATATCAAAAACAATCTATAATTAGCATTTTAGTATTAGATTAAAACATTTAATAGATATCTTTGTTTTTAATTATTGATACACATTTTTAATAATAAAGAAAGTATGGAGAATTTACATTTTGACACACTGCAAGTTCATGCAGGTCAACAACCCGACCCAACAGAGGGAACAAGGGTAACACCTATTCACCAATCTACTGCATTTGTATTCAAAAACGCAGAGCATGGTGCTAATCTTTTTGGACTAAGAGAGTTTGGTAATATATACACACGTCTTCAGAACCCAACGACAGACGTTTTTGAGAAACGAATGGCGGCGCTAGAGAAAGGTGTTGCGGCACTAGCAACAGGATCAGGTCAATCAGCTGAGTTTATTGCAATAAATAATATTGCAAAAGCGGGAGATAATATTGTAACATCTCCTTTTCTTTATGGGGGCACATACAATCTATTTAAAGTATCGCTTGCTAGACTTGGCATCGATTTTAGATTTGCAAAAGATGACAGTGCAGAGGCTCTAGAGGAACATATCGATGAAAAGACAAAGGGAATATATCTAGAAATGATTGGTAATCCAGAATACAACATTCCTGATTTTGAGAAGATTGTGGCGATGGCTCGCAAGCATGATATTCCAGTTATTGTGGATAATACCTTTGGACAAGGTGGATATCTATTCAATCCTATTGAGTGGGGAGTAAACGTTGTGGTTCACTCGGCCACTAAATGGATTGGTGGACACGGAACATCTATGGGAGGCATCATAATTGATGGAGGAAACTATAATTGGGGAAATGGTAAATATCCCGACTTTAGCGAACCATCAGAAGGATACCATGGATTAAATTTCTGGGAAGCCTTTGGAGATAAATCTCCTTTTGGCAACATAGCATTTGCAATCAGATGTCGTGTGGAAGGTCTTCGTGATTTTGGTCCTGCAATAAGCCCTTTTAACTCATTTATGATGTTGCAAGGACTTGAAACACTTTCACTAAGATGTGAGCGAATTAATCAAAATGCACTTGAAATTGCAAAATGGCTTGAAGTTCATCCTAAAGTTGAAAAAGTGAATTATCTAGGCTTAGAAAGCAACAAGTATCATACTTTAGCTAAAAAGTATCTTAAAAATAATGGCTTCGGTGGCGTTCTCTCATTCTTCATTAAAGGAGACCAGAAGCAAACAGCTACAGTAATTGATAATATGAAATGGATTAGCCATGTTGCAAATGTGGGTGATGCCAAAACATTGATTATTCACCCAGCAAGTACCACTCACGAGCAACTACCAGACGAAGCTAAAATAGCAGCAGGTGTATATCCAAACATGCTTCGCCTATCATTAGGTATTGAGCATATTGATGATATTAAAGCAGAACTTGACCAAGCCCTATCAAAACTATAGCTACCTGTCACCAATTATAGTTAGAGCAAAATAATATGTTAAGAGCACAAATGGAATTAATATCCAAATGTGCTCTTTCTTTATATTTTCAAAAGCATGTCACTCTTACTCATCTTTAATCACTGCTCTGATTGCCTTTTGGTCTTTCAATATCAATCTTAACTCTTGCTCAAGATCTACTTTAGTAACATCCAAATCCTCAATCTCCACTCGTTGCCAAATTTCTTCAATCCACTGATTTTGCGATGTTCCAAATTCGTCAACAGCCTGAAACCATCGTAAATACATAAATCGAGGTCCTGCCAAACGTAGATGAAGAGCATTATCTTTGCCAATTTGGGTTTGATTAAAAGAATGGTTTATCTCTTCAACGTATAAAGAGTCACCCTCGAGCCTAAAATTACCATCTACAGTAATCAATGCCCCTTTAGCAGTAGTCATAAAGTTAAAGAAACGCCCATCCTCAAGAATCATTTTGAACATTCCGCCTGGAATACGACGATATCCCTCATCATTATAGTTATGGATTGCCTTTACCTCCCACAATCCAAACATGCGCTTAGCCGTTGTACTTTTCAATCCTTTTTGCGAAACGCCGCATCCCGAAAGCAATGCAACCATCAAGCAAATAAATGCACCTTGAAACATTTTATTAGTATTCATGATTGTCAATATTTATGATTAGTAAATAACAAGATTCAAGTACAAATATAATATTTATTTACACATATGCAACTTTCCGCACGCTTATTTCGCTATTTTTCACATAAAAGCACAAAAAAAATACTCGATGCATAATATAAATCATTCATCGAGTATTTTTGAACACGTAAAACTAAATCTTAGTCCACAATCTCCATCTCATCAATAAGATGAGTAGCCCCCATATATTTATCTATTACAAATAAAACATATCGCACATCCACAATGATGCTACGTTGGTAATCAGGTAGATATTCGATGTCTCCCCCTACGCCTTCCCAGTTACGGTCAAAATTAATACCAATAAGCTCGCCATTGCCATTAAGTAATGGACTTCCAGAGTTTCCTCCAGTGCTATGTGTTGATGCAGCAATTGCTACTGGCATCCTTCCATCTGAAATGGCATATCGCCCAAAGTCTTTATTCTTATAAAGCTCTTTAAGTTTTTGTGGAACCACAAATTCCCAATTATTAGGATCTTCTTTATCCATTACTCCATCAAGAGTAGTTTGGTACTCATAATAAACTGCATCTGTAGGCTTGTATCCCTTCAGTTGTCCATAGGCCAATCTTAGTGTTAAATTGGCATCAGGAGCGTATGCAATAGGTCCATCCATTTCTAAGATACCCTCTAAATACTTTCTACGAGCGATGTTAAATGCATTATTGTAATTGCTTTGAAGAGCATTCAACTCATTCTGTTTTTCTTGTACAGATTTAGCAAAGTTAAACATAGGATCATTCAATAAAGATTCTGACGTAGGATTGGCCATGAACTTATCATAATTTGATTGACTAGCAAAAATAGAGTTGTCAAAAATATTATCAACAAAAGCATCAACACTTCCATTAAACTCTGTGTCAATCAATCCGAGATAGTCGGGCAAATGCTCTTTATCAATGTGCTTAATATATTCAGATATCATCGCCTTGGCAACTTTTCTATCTACATCGGCATTATAATCTTTATTAGCAAACTTATTGTATATGTCAGATAGTTGCTCTAGAGATGCTTTAAGTATCTCTTCATCGCCAGAGTCAATTGAAGCTGCTACTAATTCTGCAATAGTTCTAGAAATATTAGAAAATTCTATCCCTCTAATAATTCCTTCCACAAGATAAGTCCTCTCTTTACGATATCTTGCTCTATCATCAAGTATAGATTCTATACTATTTATTGCTTCAATATATTCTGGTTTATTATTATCATTAGCCCAATCAATCAATCTATTTTGTTGAGCTCTTTTATTATCTACAAAATTACGCTTTTCTATTGCCCAGTTTGAACCTATAGCCCTTTTGTAAGCATTTGTAGATCCTGAATATTTTGAAGCGTATTGAATCTTTACTTGTGGATCAGATAACATCTCTTCAAGCAATGTTTCTTGACGCACCTTACGCATATTAATTAATATATCATTATCAATATCTCGCCTCTCTTCCACTTCCCATGATGTGTAAAACTTATTAGTAGTACCAGGAAAACCCAGCATCATCACAAAGTCATTCTCTTGATGCCCTCTTGTAGATATTGACAACCATCGTTTTGGCTTTAGAGGGACATTGCTGGGTGAATATTGAGCTGGATTTCCATCCTTGTCTGCATAAATGCGGAATATCGAAAAGTCTCCTGTGTGACGAGGCCACGTCCAGTTGTCGGTATCTGCACCAAATTTACCAATGGCGCTAGGAGGTGCTGCCACCAAACGAATGTCGTAATATTTCTTTTTGACAAACATAAAGTATTGATTACCCTCAAAGAATGGCTTTATCTCTACCTCCATACCAGCATTATTTTCTATAACATCAGCACCTACTTTCTCGATAGCAATCTTGTTTAGGTACGATGGCGAAAGATACATTACTCCATCTTTATCCTGTGCCTTATCTCTTTCAAGAGCCTGCTTCACAAATTGTGTTACATCCTCTATTCTATCTACAAATGTTACACTCAAACCTTGGTTAGGAAGCTCCTCCGATTTATTCATTGCCCAAAAGCCATCCTCAAGATAATTATGTTCTAATGTGCTATGGCTCTGTATTTGCCCATAACCACAATGGTGATTAGTAAGCACCAATCCTTGAGATGATATAACC
>JAAYFB010000270.1 GCA_012728465.1 Proteiniphilum sp.
GTTCTTTTATTTGCTTTTATTGTGCTATGTTTCACAAAATCACTACATTTGCAATTCAAAAAAAAGAAATTGTATAAAACAGTATGATAAAGATTACTTTTCCTGATAATTCAGTTAGAGAATACGAAAGTGGAGTTACTGGCTTACAAATTGCCGAGAGTATAAGTTCTAGATTGGCCAAAGATGTTTTGGCTATTAGTGTAAATGGAGATACGTGGGATTTGACTCGCCCAATTACTGAAGACTCGACGGTTAATCTATACAAATGGGAAGATGATGAAGGCAAACATGCCTATTGGCATTCATCCGCTCACTTAATGGCAGAGGCTTTACAGGAGCTTTTCCCAGGAATTAAGTTTGGGATTGGCCCAGCAATCGAAAACGGATTTTATTATGATGTAGATCCAGGAGAAGGCATTGCAATAAAGGACTCAGACTTCCCACGCATCGAGAAGAAAATGATGGAACTCATTGCTGCAAAAGAAAATATCCAACGTGCTAGTATTGCTAAAGAAGATGCCCTTAAGATGTTTGCTGATCGTAATGAAAATTACAAAGTAGAGCTTATCAATGAGCTTGAGGAGGGAACTATTACAACATACACACAAGGCGGATTCACAGATTTATGTCGTGGCCCTCACTTGCCTAACACATCATATATTAGAGCAGTAAAAATACTAAGCGTAGCTGGTGCTTATTGGCGTGGAGATGAAAAACGCCGACAATTAACCCGTCTTTATGGAATTACTTTTCCAAAAAAGAAGATGCTAGATGATTATTTAGTATTATTAGAAGAAGCAAAAAAGCGTGATCATAGAAAAATTGGCAAGGAGCTTGAGTTGTTTGCCTTTTCTCAAAATGTAGGCCAGGGTTTGCCTCTTTGGCTACCTAAAGGCACTCAATTGCGATTAAGACTTGAGGATTTCTTGAAGCGAATACAACAGCAGTTCGAATATCTACAAGTTATGACTCCGCACATCGGGAGTAAGCAGTTGTATGTTACATCGGGGCATTATGCTAAGTATGGAAAAGACTCATTTCAGCCAATTCATACACCAGAAGAAGGGGAGGAGTTTTTATTGCGCCCAATGAACTGTCCACATCACTGCGAGGTATATAAGGTTTCACCTAAGTCGTATAAAGATTTACCTTTTCGTCTTGCCGAATTTGGAACTGTGTATCGATACGAACAAAGTGGCGAGTTGCATGGTTTAACTAGAGTTAGAGGCTTCACTCAAGATGATGCTCATATATTTTGTACTCCAGATCAGGTGAAAGATGAGTTTCTTAAGGTTATGGATATCATTTTCATTATCTTTAAGGCACTAGACTTCAAAAACTTTGAAGCACAAATTTCGCTGCGTGACCCTAATAATAAAGAAAAGTACATTGGTTCGGACGAAAACTGGGATAAAGCAGAAAATGATATCATAGAAGCTTGTAAAGAAAAAGGATTAAAGGCAACAGTTGAACTTGGTGAGGCTGCCTTTTATGGACCTAAGTTAGACTTTATGGTTAAGGACGCTCTTGGTCGTCGTTGGCAGTTGGGGACCATTCAAGTAGATTACAATTTGCCAGAGAGATTTCAACTTGAATATACAGGAGCTGATAATCAAAAGCATAGACCAGTGATGATTCACCGTGCGCCATTCGGCTCAATGGAAAGATTTGTTGCTGTATTGATTGAACATACTGCAGGAAAATTCCCATTATGGTTAACCCCTACGCAAGCTGTAGTATTGCCTGTTAGTGAAAAATACAATGATTATGCATACTCTGTGGCTAGAGAATTGAAACTGCGAGATATTAGAGCAGAAGTAGATGACAGAAATGAAAAGATGGGGCGTAAAATACGTGACAATGAACTCAAGCGTATCCCCTATTTGTTGATTGTTGGAGAAAAAGAGGCTGAGAATGGAGAGGTTTCTGTAAGAAAACAAGGTGGTGGAGATCAAAGTACAGAAAAAATAGCTATTTTTGCCGAACATATTAATAAAGAGGTAAATGAAATGATGACACCTTCCATCGAAGGTTAAGTATAAAGTATTAAATAAAAAAGAAAATATCAATAAAAAGAAAGGAATAATATAATCTGAATGAGGAATAATTTAAGAAACAATAATAACAAAGAGCAGCATAGGATAAACGATCGTATTCGTGTTCCAGAAGTAAGGCTTGTTGGGGATAATGTAGAACAAGGTATTTATCCTATAAAAGAGGCCTTAAGAATTGCCGATGACTTGGATTTAGATCTTGTAGAGATTTCACCTACTGCTAAACCGCCAGTGTGCAGAGTTGTTGATTATCAAAAATTCTTGTATCAACAAAAGAAAAAACAGAGAGAGCAAAGAGCAAAGGCTGTGAAAGTAGTTGTAAAAGAGATTAGATTTGGTCCACAAACCGATGAACATGACTATAATTTCAAACTAAAACATGCCAAGAGTTTCTTAGAAGACGGTGCAAAAGTAAAAGCTTTTGTTTTCTTCAGAGGACGTTCTATATTATTCAAAGATCAAGGTGAAGTATTACTGCTTCGTTTTGCAAATGATTTAGAAGACCATGCTCGTGTAGAGCAACTTCCTGTTTTAGAGGGCAGAAGAATGATTTTGATGCTCGCACCAAGAAAGACAGGTGCAAATAAATAGTACGACAAAATAAATAGTGATGATATAATTGAGATTATTATCAGTTATATAAAAATAAATAGTATCTTTGCGGGCTTTTTGACTATTAATTAGTAGGAAGAGCAGGGATATTATCAGGATATTTTTTACTAAATATCCATAAACAATGCAGTACATAGTTGAGATTGGTGAACATATCATTTCTTGACAACGACTGATACAATATAATTTATAAACAAAATAAAGGATAGCAAAATGCCAAAAATGAAGACTAATTCCGGTGCTAAAAAAAGATTTGCTCTTACCGGAACAGGAAAAATCAAAAGAAAGCATGCTTACAAAAGTCACATCTTAACAAAGAAGACTAAAAAGCAAAAAAGAAACCTAACTCACACGGGTTTGGTTAACAAGGCTGATGAAAATAACATTAAGCACTTGTTGAGATTAAAATAAAATCTCTCTATTACTTTCTAACAAAAGATTTATTAACAGGATGTATGCACCAAAGATTCTCAAAATGGAGAACGCTAACATTCAAAAACAATTAACATTATGCCAAGATCAGTAAATCATGTTGCTTCTCGCAACCGCCGAAAAAAGGTATTAAAACAAACTAGAGGCTACTTTGGTGCACGTAAAAACGTGTGGACAGTAGCTAAAAACACGTGGGAGAAAGGTCTAACCTATGCCTATCGTGACAGAAAAAATAAGAAACGTAATTTCCGTGCTCTATGGATTCAGCGTATAAATGCTGCAGCACGTCAAAATGGAACTACTTACTCTCGTCTAATGGGTGCATTGCACAAGCACGAAATAGATATCAATCGTAAAGTGCTTGCCGACTTAGCGATGAATCATCCAGAAGCATTTAAAGCAATCGTAGAAAAAGTTAAATAGACTACAATACAAGAATTGTATATACATTAGGGGAGAGACTGGATAGTTTCTCCCCTTTATATTTTATGTATTAGTTGCACAATAGTTACACAATAATAGAGACATATTTCAGTTATTATCATAAGTAAATTGTCTTGAAATTGAGAAACAAATACATACATATAATACTTTTGATTATTGCTTTAGGGTTGATCTCTTGCAATACCGCAAAATTAAGTGATGCACGCATGCAATACCTGAGGGGGGAGTATTATGCTGCATCAGAAACCTATCGAAACCTCTATAGAAATATAAAGCCTAAGGATCGAGCATTACGTGGAGTGGTTGCGTATGAAATGGCAGAAGCATATAGACACTTAAATTTCCCTTCTCGTGCATCCGCAGCATATTCAAATGCTATAAGACATAATTATCCCGACACCTTGATGTTTTTACGGTATGCGCAAATGCTACACAAGGAGGGCAAATATCAACATGCAAAGTCAGCGTATGAAGATTTTATTATACTAGACTCAGCAAATCATTTTGCTATTAATGGGCTCAAAGGGGTCAATCATGTAATAAGCCAACAACACATTAATAGTCGTTATCTTGTAAATAGAATGGATAAGTTTAACTCCAATAGAAGTGAATTTTCACCTATGCTTGCTAGTGATGATAATGTATTGTATATAACCTCATCAAGAATGGATGCACGTGGTGATTATGTAAGTAATATTACAGGTCTAAAAAATAATGATATATTTATCATTAATAAAAATGACAAGGGCGAGTGGATGACTCCTAAAGTGTTTGAATCAGAAATAAACACACCTTTTGATGAAGGGATTATTTCTATTACTGGTGATGAGGAATATTGTTATTACACATTCTCCCCCGTAGCTCATGATGCGCCTTCGTTTACAAAAATATATTATTCAAGAAGAAGTGGAGCAGGAAGTTGGAATGCAGGAAAAGAATTGATAATTTCAAAACATGACTCCATTTCATCATTTGCACATCCATCTATATCTGCTGATGGCAATTGGCTCTACTTCGTTTCTGACATGTCAGGTGGATATGGAGGAAAGGATATTTGGCGAGCATACATTATTGATAATATTGTATTATCTATCGAAAATATGGGCTCAAATATAAACACTCCTGGTGATGAACTATTCCCATATATTAAAAATGATACTACACTATATTTCTCCTCAGATGGGCATCCAGGAATGGGAGGATTAGATTTGTTTGAAGCTAAGCTTGACAAAAGTATTAATAAGTGGATAATTGCAAATATGGGTACTCCAATAAATTCATCAATGGACGACTTTGGTATAACGTTTGAAAAGGGTAAACATAAAGGGTTCTTCAGCTCAAATAGAGGAGACACTAGAGGTAGGGATCATATTTACACTTTTGAGAAACCAGATATATTGAAACTCGTAGAAGGGTTTGTAATAAATAATGATGATGAATATATCCCAAATGCCCACATAAATATTGTTGGTTCTGATGGTTCACAAAGGGAATCAAGAACTAGAAAGAATGGGACCTATAAGTTTGAAGTAGATGCAGGTGTAAATTATATTATTATGGCTTCTTCAGAGGGATACCTGAATATTAAGAAGAGCTTATACGTCCAACCAATAGAAAAAGATAGCACCTATTATATTGACTTCGAAATGATATCTTACTCTAAACCTGTGGTTCTGGAAAATATATTCTATGACTATGACAAAGCTTCATTGCGTCAAGACTCACGGAAAGAGCTTGATGACTTAGTTCGTTTGCTTAATGATAACCCCAATATTACAATTGAGCTTTCGGCTCATACTGACAGGAAGGGGTCGGATAAGTACAACGATAACTTATCACTCTTACGTGCTAAGTCTGTAGTAAATTATCTTGTTGAAAAAGGTATAAAGAAAGACAGATTAACTGCGGTAGGGCATGGAAAGAAAATGCCGAAGGAAGTAAATAAAACTATCTCTGAGAAGAATGAGTTCTTGAAAGAGGGTGATATTTTGACCGAAATCTTTATTGAAAATCTTTCATTAGAGCAGCAGGAAATATCAGATCAAATAAATAGACGAACTGAGTTTCGAGTTATTGACAATAACTATGGACTTTATTAGTTTAAAAACTAATATTGTGTTCTCTAAAAAGTGATCAGAAATATTTTTACTACATTTGTATAAACAACTTAACTCTAAAGTATGGCATATATTGATTATTATAACATTTTGAATGTTAGCAAAAATGCTACTTCTGATGAAATCAAAAAGGCATATCGTCAGAAAGCACGAAAGCTTCATCCTGACTTAAATCCAAATGACAAAGAGGCACAACGTAAGTTTCAGGAACTAAATGAGGCAAATGAAGTGTTGAGCGACCCTGAAAAGAGAGCCCAATATGATAAGTATGGTGAAAATTGGAAACATGGTGAGGAGTACGAAAAAGCTCAACAACAATACCAACAACAGAACCAATGGAACACAAGGCAAGGTGGACAAACGTTCTATACCGAAGGTGACTTTAATGACTCAGACTTTTCGGATTTTTTTCACTCTATGTTTGGAAGCGGTTTTAGGCAGAGTTCTGGAAATCACTCATCTCGAAAATATAAGGGAGGAGATTACAGAGCAGAGCTACACCTTACTTTGCGTCAAGCTATGACTACCCATCAACAAACATTAACTATAGCGGGTAAAAATATCAGAATAACTATTCCAGCGGGAGTTTCTAATGGTCAAAAAATAAAACTATCGGGTTATGGTCAAGAGGGAATAGATGGTGGACCAAACGGAGACTTATACATTACTTTTATTATTGAAGATGAACCAAACTTTAAACGATTAAAGAATGACTTATACAGCACCGCCAAAATTGATTTATTCACAGCGATACTAGGCGGAGAAGTAACAGTAAACACACTTGATGGACAAGTAAAAATACCCATAGCGGCAGGAACTCAACCCGAATCCAATGTAAGACTCAGGGGGAAAGGATTTCCTATTTACAAGCAAGAAGGTCACTTTGGCGACCTAATCATTACTCTAAAAGTAGAGATCCCAAAATCGCTCACAGCACAAGAGCGAGAATTGTTTGAACAAATTTCTAAACTGAAAAAGCAATGATGGAAAATAGAATATTATATAAAGAGTGTATCCGTATTTATAAAGTAAAAGAATCGTTCATAGACTCGCTAAGTGAACTCGGATTGATACGACTCTTGCAGGATGAAAATGAGATGTTTGTAGAATGCAATGAACTAGAAGAGTTAGAGCAATTTGTAAGATGGCACAACGATATGGATATTAATCCTGAGGGTATTGAAGCACTATATTATATGTTAGATCGTGTAAAGGAATTGCAATCCAAAGTAGAAGCGTTGCAGAGTGAATTAAGCTTTTATCGCGAGATATAGATAATTATAGAGGATGATTAATAGAGTTATTTTGCAAACTGTTTTGCTATTGCTTTTTTCAGTAACAGCTTCTGCACAAGAAATTAATGCATCATTGTCTGTAAATACAAGCAAAATAGACGAGTCATCTAGACAAGTATTGCAAATTTTAGAAAGTGATTTACGAACATTTATTAATGATAGAAGTTGGACAAATATTCAATTCGCA
>JAAYFB010000271.1 GCA_012728465.1 Proteiniphilum sp.
CAACACTAGCAGTACTCTAAAGGTTTGCATTTGTCCCAACTTATCCGAGATGCCACCCCAAGTAAATCTCCCCAAACCATTAAATATGGAGCTTATGGCAATTAGTGTGGCACCTGATGCTGCTAAACTGGCTACAATGTCAGCATTGGTGAAGTCTGTGCCCAGTGGCATTTGTAGCTTCATTAAGTCTTGCAATAGTGGTGACTGAAATGATATGAATATCATGCCAGCAATGATGATGATAACAAACACTGTCCACACCACGATGAAGGGTTTTCCCCATATATCATTAATAAATGAAATTTTTGTTTCGTCTTTAGCCTCTTTTGTTGAGGTGGTCATATTTTTGTTTGGTAGTTTTAGTGATAGAGCTGACAGGGGAATAACTACGAGCATTATCAGTCCTATGTAATAGAATGTGGTGCTGAGATTGTTTTCGGTGATGCTTAAGAATAGTGGTGCAATAAGTTTTGACATTACCAATGCTCCAAATCCGAATCCCATTACTACCATGCCTGTTGCCAGTCCTTGATTCTTTGTGAACCATGCCGACACTGTGGCAACGGGTGTAACATATGCCAATCCTAGACCTATGCCTCCTATAAAGCCAAAACCTAGATATAGCAAAGGGAGTGATTGTATGGATAGTGCATATCCCGAAATTAGATATCCTGTTGCATATAGCAACCCACCTGTTATTGCCATTTTGCGAGGCCCATACTTATCCATTTTGCCTCCTGCCCATGCTGATGTGAGCCCAAGCATAAATATTGATAAACTAAAGGCCCATGCTGCTTGCGAATTGGTCCATCCAGCAGATTCGGCAACGGGGGTTTGAAAAAAGCTCCACGCATACACCGTGCCCAACATCAAGTGCGTGACGGTGCCCATTATGGCTATAAGCCATTTCTTACTCATAATTGTATATTGTATTAATTGATTTTGATTTGTGCAAAGATACAACATTCGAACCACTCTTAGGTTCTATCTGTTAGGTATTAAAAAAATAGCTGCAAGCAGATTTATTGCTTGCAGCTATGCTGTAATATGCTTTTATGTAAATGTGAGTTATCTGTTATATCAAATTACCCCCTGAGCCATCATAGCATCTGCCACCTTCATGAAGCCAGCAATATTTGCGCCCTTCACATAGTTTACATAGCCATCATCACCATCTTTACCGTGTGCTACGCATTGATTGTGAATGTCGCCCATTATTTGATGTAGCCATTTATCAACCTCTTCGTTTGTCCACGAAATGTGCATAGCATTTTGTGTCATCTCTAGTCCCGAGCAAGCCACACCACCTGCATTGACAGCCTTGCCAGGTGCAAATAGCATTTTGTGCTCAATAAAGAAGTCAACAGCTTCGGCTGTGCATCCCATGTTTGAAACCTCGGCTACAAGCGTTACGCCATTTTCTTTAAGCCTCTTTGCATCATCTAGGTTTAGTTCATTTTGAATGGCACATGGCAATGCTATATCTACTTTGCACTCCCAAGGTTTTTTTCCAGCAATAAACTTAGCATTTGGATACTTGTCGATGTATGGCGAAACAATATCGTTGCCCGAGTTACGTAGCTCTAGCATCATTTCAAATTTGTCGGGAGTATTTATGCCATCTTCATCATAAATATATCCATCTGGGCCAGAAATGGCAACCACTTTAGCTCCTAGCTCACTGGCCTTCATAACAGCACCCCATGCCACATTGCCAAATCCAGATATTGCTATACGTTTACCTTTAAGGTCGATGTTGTGTGTGTTGCACACTTGGTTCACAAAGTATAATGCTCCATAGCCAGTGGCTTCGGGTCTTAGGCGTGATCCACCAAATGATGCTCCCTTGCCAGTGAAGGTGCCTGTGTGTTCGCGAGTGAGTTTTTTGTACATTCCGAACATATAGCCTACTTCGCGTCCGCCCACACCTATGTCACCTGCAGGAACATCCATGTCGGGTCCTATGTTGTGCCATAGCTCTGTTACGAATGCTTGACAAAATCTCATTATTTCGCTATCCGATCGTCCCTTTGGAGAGAAATCTGATCCTCCCTTTCCGCCTCCCATAGGTAGTGTGGTTAGAGCATTTTTGAATGTTTGTTCAAATCCTAAGAATTTAAGTGAGGATAATGTAACGGAGGGATGAAAGCGTATTCCGCCTTTGTAGGGTCCAATTGCGTTGTTAAACTGAACACGATATCCAATATTAACGTGAACCTGTCCCTTGTCATCTACCCATGGTACACGAAATGTAATTACTCGGTCGGGTTCTACAATTCTTTCCACAATTCCAGCCTTCTTGAACTCTGGATGTTGATTGTAAACCTCTTCGATAGAAGTTAACACTTCTTTTACTGCTTGCAAAAACTCAGATTCGCCTGGGTGACGAGACTCGAGTTGTGTCATAATGTCATTTACTTTCATAATATATAAGGGTGTTTTACAAAATTTACTTTACAAAGGTAGAAAGATATTTGACAAAATGGTTATAGAGATTGGGTTTTAACTATGGATAAAACTGTTAAACTCAAAACCACTATTCTCAACTTTTTCAACCAAGAGATATTCTTCTTTTTACTATTTGTCAGATAAGACCATCCTCTAATGAAATGCAATGACATCATTCATAGCAAATATAGATGAACAATGTTTGTGTTTTATGGCTTTGAGCAAGTAAAAGTACTCAATGATGTTTGTAAAACTCATTCACGGAGTAGCTAACTGAGCATCTCCGTGATTGAATTGTCTTTACCTAATTTAGCAATGTATCTATTTGATTATTTCAGCAAAATCCTCAATATTCTCATCAACATACTG
>JAAYFB010000272.1 GCA_012728465.1 Proteiniphilum sp.
AGAGACAAAGATGGTTATTCCTCCAAATATTTTTTGTGTCTCAATGTAGTCTGCTTGTGAGTTATTTACCCAAATAGCTTGTCTGTCTTTTGGATTAAATGACAACATATTTCCCATCACAGTTCTTAATTTTTCATCAAACTTGTCGTTTTCTTCTTTGGTCTCTAGTCCATCTACTGTGAATGTTATTTGATTGAATTTTTTGCTTGGGTTGAATATTATCTGTGCAGTGCTAAAAGGAATGTATGCATTAGGCCCTCCCCACTGTTCTTTCTTGCTATTTATGCCAATTACTTTAAAAATAAGATCGCCTACTTTTACATCCTTTCCTATGGCATTACCTTTCTTGAAAAGCAAATCTGCAATCTTTTTGTCAAGCACTATTACTTTGTTATTGCTATTTATATCAAGTTGATTAACAAATCGACCATCCTTAGGATTTATAATAAGATGTTCAATATTTTGATAATCTGGCATCACACCACGTATTTGATACGAACCATACTCAGCACCATTGGATATGTTTTGAGTTCGAGATATGCGAGCTGTTACCAATCTGCTTTCGGTTAATTGGTTTTCAATCGCATTTATCTCCTTTTCCGAAAATTGAAGATTTCTTCCCGACTTTAATCCCTCGTGTGGCATCGATGTTGTTCCCGACCATAGAGTCACACTATTTGTGGCCCTATCACTAAAGTTTGACGACACACCATTCTTTAATCCATTTCCTGCTCCTAGCAATATGATGAGAATAAATATTCCCCACGATACTGATAGTCCCGTTAATGTGGTTCTAAGTTTGTTTCGCCGAAGGCTTTGAAATATTTCCTGAATAATGTCAATCATTTCATATTGAGTTTATGTATTGATCTTTTTGCCAAGCTTCATATTCTATTAAACCATCTTTAAGATGTATAATGCGGTTTGTAGATTCTGCTACACTCTGCTCGTGAGTAACAATAATGGTGGTAATACCCTCCTTGTTGAGGTCTGTAAGCACATTCATCACATCTACTGATGTTTTGCTATCAAGTGCCCCCGTTGGTTCATCCGCAAGAATAATTTTAGGATTAGAGATTATGGCCCTAGCAATAGCTACACGTTGCTTTTGTCCACCCGACAGTTCGTTGGGTAAGTGGTGGGCCCACTCTTTCAACCCCATCTTGTCAAGATATTCCATTGCAATAATATTGCGTCGCTTGCGACTAATGTTTTTGTAATAAAGCGGTAATGCTACATTTTCTAAAGCGTTTTTGAAGTTAATTAGGTTGAATGATTGAAATACAAATCCAATCATCTCATTACGATACTTTGCAGCTTGTTTTTCTGAAAGGTTCTTGATAAGTTTTCCATTGAGGTGATAATCACCTACATCGTAGTTGTCAAGAATGCCTAGAATATTAAGCATAGTAGATTTGCCTGAGCCCGAAGCTCCCATGATGGAGACATATTCTCCTTTCTCAATTGAAAGGTCTATCCCCTTTAGCACATGAAGCGATATGGCTCCAGTGCGGTATGACTTGTTTATGTTTTTTAGACTAATCATTTGCGTATTGATTTTTTTGATTTTAGAATGTAGATTTATGAATTTGAAATCTATATTCTTAATTCATAAATCAGAAATCCTAGATTGTATTATCGAAATCATCTCTTCCACCTCAATGTCCAACAGTTTCATCTTCTTAATTATTTCGGGGAGCTCGTTATCAATAAATTCTTTTTTGTACATTTTCTTTATTTCTCGTTTAGCATTTGCGGCTGTAAAGAATCCAACTCCTCGTTTATCGTAGATTATATCCATAGACTTTAAATGCTCATAGCTTCGCATAACTGTATTTGGATTTACACCTAGCAGCCCCCCTAGCTCCCGAATGGATGGTATGCGTTCACCCTCGGGATACTCGTTACTCAAAATCTTCTCGCAAATATTGTCAGATATCTGTAAGTAGATGGGCTTATGTTCGTCAAATTTCATTTTGATTAATATCTCTTTGTTTTCAACATAAAGTATGAACCAATTGTTAGTCCAATTGGCATAATAACATCTATAAATATTCGGAATATTTGTGTAATCACCACAGCTGGATGATCGCCTGGGCGTATCATTAATGAGGATCCTTCACCATTTATAGTAAAATTGTTGTTCATTTCCATATAAGGTGCATCTACTATAAATATTTTAAAAAGGCTAACTCCAATTACAGATATTATAATAGAAAAAGCAATGAATACACCAAATGTTTTTACTGGTTTGTTTTTTCTGAACCATAGGTTGCAAAACAGTATTGATTGGTATGCTGTAAACGTAATTACCATTTGCTCCCAATTATAGTCAAAAGGCTTAACAAGCTCCACCACTGCATATCCACCCATAACTTTTGGGAAAAGTAATGATAGCAACGCATCTGTGCCCCCAAATGTTACTAACATTAATAGTGGTGCAAAGATGATTCCAGTTAGTTGCATTACAAGATATTTCTCTAAAGACGAAGCTGGTAGCATTGCATCAGTTATTCCCTTCTTTTGATGATTGTAGTTGTAATAGTACATAAATGGAGCAAATACAATAAATACTATCAAAAGAATTGACAAAGTTTCTGCTCTATCATATGCCGCTATAGAAGGATATCCTTTCCATGCATTGAATAAAAGATAAAGTACTGGTATTAATACAAATGGAAAAATATTACGTGTTTTGAGGCTGCTTGCATCAAACCACTGTCTATTTATCAGTTTCCCAAATCGTTGTATGTCAAATATATTGTTGTTCATAATTATCTTAATTAACTCTGTTAAATAAATAGTTGTTTGATTTTATCCTTGTTCTTCATGCTGGCATTGAACAGGCCTTCCAGATTTACTTTACTTTCTCTATTTTGATAGTTTTCACTTACACACAATGTGCCACCAAGTGTGGGTTCAAAGTAAAGCGCGTGCTCAGGAATGGTTGTTTCAAGACCGAAGTAGAGTTTTTGTGATATTGTCTCCAAACTTGCATTGAGGAGCACGGCTTGATTGTCTAATATAATAATAGGGTCGATAAGATTTTCCAAATCTCTTACTTGATGAGTAGATATTATTGCACATGTCTCGTCGTTGCAATATTCAGCCATTACTTTTCGGAACATCGTTTTCGAGGGAATGTCTAATCCATTGCTAGGCTCATCCATCAACAGCAAGTCTGCATTGGTAGCAAGTGCAAAAGCAATAGCAGCCTTCTTTGTTTGTCCATGCGATAGCTTGTTTAGCTTTTTGTTGGCATCAATATCAAAATCCTTAACTATGGCTTCGCATTTTTTGTGGTCGAACCCTGTGTAGAATGGTGAGTTTTGCTTCACAAACTGTCTTAGCGTCATATCTAGTTGTATAAACTCTAAGTCTTCTGGCAAATAGAATACTTTGCTCAAAAAAGATGGAGTTCTGTTAAATGGATTCTCGTTGTTAACGATACATTTTCCTTCAGATGGCTTTTGCAAACCACTGATTATTTTCAATAATGTTGTCTTGCCAACGCCATTTTCACCAAGCAGACCATATATCTTTCCTGCCTCTAGTTTCATAGTGATGTTGCTCAACACTAGCTTTTTGCCATACTTGAACGATAAGTTTTGTATCTCTATCATAACTGTAAATTTTAATCTGCACATGTGTCTTAGTGAAGTAGTGCACTGCAAAAGTATAAACAATTTTTAAACTACCAAATACTAAGATTGTTTTTAACAAAAGAATATTTTTTTACTC
>JAAYFB010000273.1 GCA_012728465.1 Proteiniphilum sp.
GTAAAAGTGATAACATCTTTTATGAACTGCGAGTGAAAATGGTTAAAAGTGAATGGTTTTTCATCAATTTCTATTTTGCGGAAGCATTTTCCAAATGGAAAAGTCATTCCCCCAAATGAAAATGCCATTTTACAAACCATTTTTACTCATTGCCCAATTTTTTTGTGTCAACCATATTTGACTTTTGATCATTGCCTTTTTTGAGAGTGTCAATGTGATTTGACTTTTGCTCGTTGTCAAAAATGCACTCTATTTTTGAATATGTTTTTGGGTTTTGCACGTTTTTCTTTGAGTTATCAGATATCTATTTTGGGTATTTATCAAAATGGCATTGAAAAAACAATAATGCTAGTTGCAGCTGCCATTTTTCTATTTTTCCTATTTCTTTTGTGATTATTAAAGTCTTATTAAATACTCTTTTTGTCAAATAATTTCTGTTTCTAGAGAATAAGTGTTATTTTTGCAACATATAAATAGAATAAAGTACAATTAAATTTCTAAATTTCAAGAATATGGTAAGTTACAAAGAATTGGGTCTTGTAAACACAAGAGAACTTTTCAAAAAAGCTTTTGAGGGTGGATATGCAATTCCTGCATTCAACTTCAATAATATGGAACAAATGCAAGCAATTATCTCTGCTTGTGTTGAGACAAAATCTCCAGTTATTTTGCAAGTTTCAAGCGGTGCTCGTAAGTATGCAAACCAAACATTGTTGCGCTACATGGCACAAGGAGCTGTACAATATGCAAAAGAATTAGGTTATGAAATTCCTATTGTTCTTCACTTAGACCACGGTGATAGCTTCGAGCTATGTAAAGATTGTATTGATAGCGGTTTCTCATCAGTTATGATTGATGGTTCACACCTTCCATACGAAGAGAATATTGCTCTAACTAAAAAAGTAGTTGAGTATGCACACCAATTTGACGTAACTGTTGAAGGTGAGTTAGGCATTCTTGCTGGTATCGAAGATGACGTTGTTGCAGAGCATCACACATATACTGAGCCAGACGAGGTTGTTGATTTCGTAACTCGTACGGGTGTTGACTCACTAGCTATCTCAATTGGTACTTCTCACGGAGCATTCAAGTTTACTCCAGCACAATGTACTCCAGATGAGAACGGACGCTTGGTTCCTCCTCCATTACGTTTTGATATCCTAGAGGAAATCGAAAGACGTATCCCAGGATTCCCAATCGTACTACACGGTTCTTCATCAGTTCCACAAGAGTATGTTGAGATTATCAACAAAAATGGTGGTAAACTAAAGGATTCAATCGGTATCCCTGAAGAGCAACTACGCAAAGCTGCTACATCTGCTGTATGTAAAGTAAATATTGACTCTGACGGACGTTTGGCTATGACTGCTGCTGTTCGTGAAGTATTTGCTAAAGACCCAGCTGAGTTCGACCCACGTAAATATCTAGGTCCTGCTCGTGAGGAATTGAAGAAGCTATACATGCACAAAACTGAAAAAGTATTGGGTAGCGCTGGTAAAGCATAACTATCCACATAAAAGTGCCTAAGTAGATAGGCATATATAATATTGTAAGGGAGACAACTGAATAGTTCGGTTGTCTCCCTTTATATTGATGTCATTGAGTGCAGACACTACATGGCAGAATCTTTAAGTCTTAGTGTTCATCCATTTTTTAAGTCAATATCATCAATTGAAATAATCTTCTTTGAAATTGCATAAATAGTTAATCCCGATTGGCTTCTGATGCCCGTTTTCGCAGATAAGTTTTTGCGATGAGTAACCACTGTGTGAATAC
>JAAYFB010000274.1 GCA_012728465.1 Proteiniphilum sp.
ATGCTATTTTTAGGTAGCAGACTTAGTGAGCAGGGTTTCAGACCTGACTTTTTGTTGGGAGGTCGCTCCCAAAGAGATTTGCTTCAGCTAGATGAGTTTGAGAAGTATGGAAAAGTGTATTGCACCACAGAAGATGGCACAAAGGGAGAAAAAGGATATGTGACTAATCATTCGGTTTTGCAAGAAAATAAATATGATTTTATATACACCTGTGGACCAAAGCCTATGATGGTGGCGGTGGCAAATTATGCTCACACAAAGGATATTGAGTGTGAAGTGTCATTAGAAAACCTTATGGCTTGCGGTTTTGGGGCTTGCTTGTGCTGTATTGAGGAGACTACAAGGGGCAATGTGTGTACTTGTACCGAGGGACCAGTATTTAATATCAAAGAACTAAAATGGATAGACTAAAAGTAAATATAGGCGGATTGGAGTTTCAAAACCCAGTGTCCACCGCCTCAGGAACATTTGGATATGGCACTGAGTATGCCGATTTTGTAGATTTGAATAGATTGGGAGCTGTATTTGTTAAAGGTACAACTCTTGAACCACGTCAAGGTAATGCTTATTCGCGAATGGCCGAAACTCCATCGGGAATGCTAAATGCTGTAGGACTACAAAATAAAGGGGTAGATTATTTTATTGAGCATATATATCCGGAGATAAAGGACTACAATACTCACATGATTGTGAATGTGTCGGGTTCGTCAGTTGAGGATTATGTGGCAACTGCCGAAAAGCTTGCGGGATTGGACAAAATGCCAGCTATTGAGCTTAATATTTCGTGCCCTAATGTGAAAGAGGGGGGGATGGCTTTTGGTACATCGTGTGCATCTGCCGAGCAGGTTACTCGTGCAGTACGTAATGTTTATCCCAAACCTATAATTGTTAAGCTGTCTCCAAACGTAACAGATATTACTGAAATTGCAAAAGCAGTGGAAGGACAAGGTGCTGATGCGGTATCTCTTGTAAATACATTTTTGGGAATGGCAATAGATTCGGAGTCGCGTAAGCCTTTACTGTCAACCATCACTGGGGGATTGTCGGGGCCATGTATCAAGCCTATTGCTTTGCGAATGGTGTGGCAGGTGTATAATGCTGTAAAGATTCCTATAGTTGGTATGGGAGGCATTTCTAGTGTTGCTGATGCCATAGAGTTTATGCTGGCAGGTTCGACGGCAATTCAGATAGGTACATATAATTTTATCGATCCACAAATATCAATGAAAGTAATTGATGGTATTGTAGATTATCTTGATAGGCACAACTTAGACACTGTGCATGACATAATAGGGAAATTGGATATCTAATATCTAAATGTTGTAATAAGTGGCAGGATAGGTGTCAAATTGTTTTGTATTTGCGCTTTTGTTTGACAATTTGAATATATTGTGTACCTTTGTCGCTGTTAATTTAAAAAAATAAAGATAGCCAATGTCGCAACTATTTATTCCAAAAGGATATAAGCCACTACTTAGTTTGAGTCAAACCGAGCTAGGTATAAAAAAAATAAAAGACTTTTTTCAGCAAAACTTAGCTTCCGAGCTTCGCCTTAGAAGAGTAACAGCACCTCTTTTTGTGGAAAAGGGAACTGGTATTAATGATGATCTCACGGGAGTGGAACGAGCAGTTAGTTTTCCTATCAAAGATATGAACGAAACTAAGGCCGAGATAGTACACTCATTAGCAAAATGGAAGCGGATGACGCTTGCAGATTATGATATAGAGGAGGGTTATGGTATTTATACCGATATGAATGCTATTCGTGCAGATGAGGAGTTGGATAATCTTCACTCACTTTATGTTGACCAATGGGATTGGGAGATGGTGATAGGCGAAAAGGATAGAACAATTGCCTTTTTGAAAGATATTGTTAAGCGTATTTATGCTGCAATGCTTCGCACAGAGTATATGGTGCAAGAGTCTTTTCCAAATATTGAGTCTGATTTGCCAAGAGAAATTACTTTTATTTCGGCAGAAGAGTTATTGCAACGTTATCCTAACTTGGATGATAAAGGACGTGAGGATGCTATTTGCAAAGAGTTTGGTGCGGTATTTATTATAGGTATTGGTGCTAATCTATCTAATGGTAAGCCACATGATGGACGTGCACCAGACTATGATGATTGGACTACCATAAATGAGGAAGGATATGAGGGGCTAAACGGTGACTTGCTTGTATGGAGCTCTGTGTTGCAACGCTCTATGGAACTGTCATCTATGGGCATCAGAGTTGACAAGGAGGCATTGCAAAGACAGTTGAAACTGAAAGGGCAGGAGGATAAACTAGAGCTGTTTTTTCACAAACGATTGATGAATGATGAGCTCCCCTTAGCCATTGGTGGTGGTATTGGGCAGTCTCGACTTTGTATGTATTATCTTCGCAAAGCACATGTGGGCGAAATTCAGTCGAGCATATGGCCTGCTGATATGCGTAAGCAGGCAGCCGAAAATGAAATATTTTTGATATAACTCAATTTTCCATAATGATATGATAAAAACCTCACATTAGTTAAATCTAAGTGAGGTTTTTTGGTGTGCATAAAATTGTTACTTTTGCTGTAACTAAAACAATAATTAAGTATGAACGTAGAAATTAGTAATAGCTGGAGTGAAGTGCTGAAGGGCGAGTTTGATAAAGAATATTTTAAATTATTGTCC
>JAAYFB010000275.1 GCA_012728465.1 Proteiniphilum sp.
GGTTTCCCAGTGTTCCCATTGGAATGGTGCGACCCGACATCAAAAGAAATTTCGTCAGGATATCGCGAAACGGGATATTTGCCACAAGCAGTAATAAACTTCCTTGCACTACTTGGTTGGAATTCTGGCACAGAGCAAGAGATATTTTCAATTGACGAACTAATTTCTGCCTTCTCTTTCGAGCGTTGTAGCAAGAGTGGAGCCAAGTTTGATATTGAAAAAGCTAAGTGGTTCAATCATCAGTATATTCAAACAATCCCATCAAACGACATTGTTGATATGTTTGAAAAGGTATTAGAAGAGAAAGGAATCGCTTCAGATAGAGAGTTAACTACTAAAGTAGTAGAAATGGTGAAAGAGCGTGCTACTTTCGCAAGCGATATATGGGAGCATTCGCACTTCTTTTTTGAAGCACCTACAAGCTATGAGGAGAAGTCTGTTCGCAAGCGTTGGAAAGAAGATACCCCAACACAGATAACCGAACTAGCTGAAGTAATTGAGGGTATCGAAGACTTCTCGTCCGAAAATCTAGAGACAATCATCAAACAATGGATACAGGAAAAAGAGTATCCACTTGGTGGAATTATGAACGCATTCAGATTAGCAATTGTGGGCGAAAGCAAAGGACCACATATGTTTGATATCATAGCATTGATTGGCAAGAATGAGACTATTACACGCTTGAAACATGCAGTTGAAGTAATTTAAAGACTCATTTGAGAAAAAAAAGATTTATAAATATAAAGAAAGGGGAATTTACTATGAATAAAAGACCAAAAAAGAAATTAAGTATTAAGACGAGTTACTTCATACCGGGAGTATTCATTCTTTCGGTGGTTCTTATATTATTAGTATTCCCAAGGAGTAGTGGATTTAAATATTTCTTTACCGAAGGGAAACCTTGGCAATACGAGCTACTAACTGCCTCAACCGACTTTCCAGTTTATAAATCTAAAGAAGAGCTTAAGGAACAACAGGATAGCGTGCTTAGATATTTCGAAGAGTATTTTGTGATAGACGACGAAATAGAGAAGACCGCTATTGCTGATTTTGATATTGATGTAAATTTAGATGCATATCTTAGCGAACTACCCATAGAATATAAAAGCTACTTGCGAAAAAGCTTGCAAAAAGCATATCAATCTGGGATAATGAGCTCGGATGATTATGACAGAGTATTTTCGTCGGAGGCACAAACCTTACGCATCAAAGAGGGAAATATAGCAGAGTCTAGAAGCATTGAAGACTTTAACACTGGGCGACTAGCTTATGAGAAGATAATAAGTGAAATTCCCGAAAGTATGGATGACTTACTGATAAAAGATGCTAACATAAATAAGTATATCAGGGAGAATGTTATTTTTGATGCTAGCATTACAGAAAAGGCTCGCAATGAATTTATTCAACAAGTGTCACCATCCAGAGGAATGGTGCAGGCAGGAGAAAGAATTATTGACAGAGGCGAGATTGTGACTCCACAGATATATGAGGTTTTGAATTCACTAAAAAGAGTGACGGAAGAACGAAGTGGCAAAACGGACAATAGAGTTTGGATGATAGTTGGGCAAGTTATCCTAGTGCTTGTCTTGATGGGCTCATTCTATCTCTTTCTTTTGTTTTTTCGACCAAGCGAATACAAAAACAGACAACACGTGATGTTTATGCTATTGCTCATCGTTACGTTTGTAACTCTTACAGCAATAAGTGTTAGATTCACTGATGCATTTAATGTCTATATTATCCCCTATGCCATTGTAACAATTTTGATTCGTACATTTATTGATTCTCGCACAGCACTATTTGCAAGCTTGATAACAATAATATTGAGTGGATTAATGCTCCCATTCCTATTCGAATTCATCGTTATACAAATAACGGTTTCAATGACTTCAGTATTTATGCTGAAGGAGCTTACGGAGCGTTCTCAGCTAATCAGAAGTTCATTTTTTATATTACTCACCTACAGCCTTGTTTACACGGGATTGACACTTCACATGGAGAGGGATATAAGCAGGATAGATTGGTATATGTTCTTATACTTCTTGATTAACTTTATCTTCATTATGTTCTCTTATTCATTAGTATATCTGATAGAAAAATCATTTGGTTTCATCTCTGGTGTTAGCTTGGTTGAACTTTCAAATATAAATAAACCACTACTAAAAGAGCTTTCAGAAAAAGCGCCTGGAACATTTCAACACTCGATGCAAGTTTCGAATCTTGCGATGGAAGCAGCTGAAAAAATTGGAGCTAATAGCTCACTAATAAGAACAGGAGCACTATATCACGACATTGGCAAGATGGTAAACCCAGCATTCTTTACCGAAAATCAAACTCCGTCTATGAACCCTCACGAGGGGCTTCCATTTGAGGAGAGTGCACGAATAATTATTAATCATGTGCGAGATGGTGTAAAGATTGCACAAAAACATAACCTACCAAAGCAGATTATAGAGTTCATAGAGACTCACCATGGGACTAGCATGCCTAAGTACTTCTACATCTCGTGGAAGAATGCCAATCCAGGAAAAGAGATCAACGAGGACCTATTTAAATATCCTGGCCCTAATCCTTTCACTAAAGAAACTGCAATATTGATGATGGCCGATACAGTAGAGGCAGCATCACGAAGCCTAAAAGAATACACCGAAGAGAGTATTCGCACATTAGTAGATACACTCATAGACAACCAAGTGTCAGAAGGCTACTTTAAGCTTGCACCAATCACATTCAAGGATGTGGAGACTGTTAAGAATGTATTTGTTGAAAAGCTGAAGATTATTTACCACACTCGAATTGTTTATCCTACTCTCAAAGAGGAATAATAATGGATTAATAAAACAAAATTAGAAAATAAGCTGTGATGCTTAAATCTAGAACGAGAGATTTTCAATAATAACAGAAAACTGGCTTTTTAAGGTCTGTCTAACTAACTGAAAAGCATTGCAAGTTTACGCAAAATATAACAGCTGTAAAATAAAAAGCCCAAACTTACCTAAATGTTGTAAGCTTGGACTTTAATTATGATTGCTCAGGAAAATATCTTTTACAATATACTATTCCCATTCTATCGTTGCTGGTGGCTTAGATGATATATCATATACCACTCTGTTAACACCTTTGACATTTATAATTATCTCATTTGACACCTTAGCTAGAAAGTCAAAAGGAAGTCGAGACCAATCAGCTGTAAGTGCATCTACTGAATTTACTGCACGAAGAGCAACAGCATTTTCATACGTCCGCTCATCACCCATCA
>JAAYFB010000276.1 GCA_012728465.1 Proteiniphilum sp.
ATACCCAATTTGAGGTCCAATATTAATAGAGGAGTAATTTCTGCTAAGGGATAGGCCTAAATTTGCTCCATATCTCATTTTGCTTTTATCCAATCCAATAGCATTTGTGTTAGACTTAGGTTGAATAGGGCGTTTGGCATTCGTAGTTTGTTTAACGTTATCGCTGCGTTGCGCATTTCTATTTATATTTCGCGAATCATTTGGCGACACACGAATTGTATCGTACGTAATAACTTGCGCACTTGCTACAAAAGTGATGATGAGGAACGATAATACTATTGTCAATTTTCTCATAAGGAGATTTGGTTTATAAGTTTTACTAATATATATATTATTGCAACAAAGATACTAAACAAATAAGTTATAGGCACTTATTAAACTCAAAATAGACCCATGTGTGGAATTATGCTATATTAATCTGTAGGTTTTAACTCTGCTTGGTATCAATTGTGAATATATTGATGTAATTATCAAGTTGTATGTGCTATTCAAAACAACCTAAAGTGCATTTATATAACTCCCATCCGTAAAACAGTAAACACACCACCTCTTGTCACTAATAGGCTATATTTTATTTTTAATTACCACCTTGGTTTATATTTGAGTGATTTTAAATTATTCTAATGCCATCCCCACATATTTTCTACAGGTTTCTACTCATTGTATTGTCATATGTGTTTATAATTTGCAGATAATATTTTGATTCATTGTCAATGCAGAATGATATTTACAATTAGTTAAAAAAAGTATTGTCAATGTCGTTTGACATTGAGCCTATCCATTATTTTGTGTTTGAGATTCTGGTCACTTCTCAAAAATAGCTTATTTTATCCTATCCTCAAAATAAATATATAGTTGGTTGTATACTTTTCCCCATTCTGGTCTTGTTTTTTGCCACTTAGGTTTAATTTGTTGTGCTGCTAAATATATTGATTTTAGTGCCGAGTCATCATTTGGAAACACCTTCTTATTCTTTGTATATTTTCGTAATGTTGAGTTGAAGCTTTCAATGATATTTGTTGTATATATCATCTTTCGTATTTCATTTGGATACTCTAGAAATGCTGTTAGATTGTCCCAGTTGTACTCCCACGAATCGATAGCTTGGTCATATATTCCTTGCCAAGACTCTCTAAACTTTTCAAAAGCCTGTCTTGCTTGTTCTTGATTGTCAGACCTGTATATCTCTTTCATATCATTAATAACCTGCCTTCTATGTTTATACGATACAAACTTTAGTGAGTTCCTAATTTGATGCACTATACATATCTGCCTAATGCTTTTTGGGAATATCGCTTCTGTTGCTTTATCTAAACCAGCAAGATTGTCAGAGCATAAGAATAGCACGTCTTTAACCCCTCTCATAGTTAATCCCTTGAGCATCTCCATCCATGAACTAGCTGATTCATTTTCAACTATATCGATACTTAATATGTCCTGAACTCCTTGCATATCAACGCCTAATATAATCATTGCGGCTTTGGGTATAACTTTCCCTTCATGTCGTATTCTATAATGAATAGCATCAATCCATATCATAGCATACTGATCCTGTAAAGGTCTTTTCTGCCATTCGTAGATATCCTCCATTAAGGTATTTGTTATTACCGATACTTGTGATGTGGAATAAACAACTCCATAGGTTTGCTCGATAAAATCTACTATGTCTGAGTTGCTCATACCTTTAGCATATAAGAGTATTACAGACTCATAAATACTTCCTGTCATAGTCTTATGCTTGGGCACTGTAACTGGTTCAAATGAACTGTTGCGGTCTCGAGGTATTTTAATCAAAACATCCCCCTTGTTAGTCTTAAGAGTTTTCTGAGAGTATCCATTACGAGAGTTGTCTGATATGGGCTTATCTCCATCTTTATAGCCCAAATGAGCGTCCAACTCTGCCTTTAATAATACTTCTACTCCACGCTTGAATAGCCTGTCTTGTAGGTCCTGTAACTCGTGCTTGTCTTTTACTTGAGCTAAGATAGAGTCTAGTAGCTCGTCATTTAATTGATTGTTCATAATTGCAATGATAATATTAAAAATTTAAATAGACCAAGATCTAGAAACAAAATTGTTTGGGGGTTCTTCTCCGAAGAGGCTAGCCTCTTCGGAGAAGAACCCCCAAACACAAAATAATATACAGTCCCCAATTACTTTCAGATGAAGACTTTTTGATTACGAAAATAATAAACACACTTGTGTTTAATAGCTTTTAAACTATATAGAGAGTATAAAACATTGAACTATATCGACAGCGGCTATATACACTGGATTGATTTAGCAAACTCGAAATAAAAACAACTATATCAATATGATTCACTTCCTAAACGGTAAACTCTGATTTGATTACCCACTAGATTCGTTATAGAGCCCAAATTTTGCATCAAAAATACTATCTTAAAATACTATATTATGAGCCAAAAAGTGAATCTAAAAACTCTAGAAACAAGCTGGATGCGTCGTTTGACCAATAAAGAGTTCGCATTCACGGTCGAATTGTTTGCAAATGTCATCAAAGACAATGCCGCGGGCAACATTTTGGTTTTGAAAGCCTTAAAAAAGTTTTCGGAATACAACGAAATATTGCAAAGCATGGTGAATGTGAGGACTAGCCATCCGCTGACGGAAGAAATTGCTACTTTGCACCGACAGCGCAAAAAGCAAATGTATGTAATTATTGGTAATTGCAAAGCCGTTGCCCCCAACATGAGTAATGAGCCCTACGTTATTAACACGCAACACGTGGATTATTGGTTGGAAAGGTTTGGCAAAAGGCTTTACGACTATGGGATAAACAAAATGACGTCCATCGTGCGAACAATGCAGCGCGAAATTGCTTCGTTGCCCGACCTGCAAGAGGCTATCGAAAATGGATACAATAATATGAGCAAAGATTTTGAGCTTCTTTTTCAGATAAACGAAAGTATCGTAGAGGCACAAAATCAAAGAGCGTATGATTTGCAAAAAGCTAAACCCAAATACTCAATTGTGGATCTTCGAAGACACGTTTACATACTGTTCAAGGGGATTTTCTTTTGCATAAACTTTGAGGCAAAAGATGGCGACGAGCCCGAGCCCATGATATTGCTCAATTTGATTATGTATAAACACATTGCTGAGCACAAAAAAGCTCTTTTGCTGCACGAGGCAAGTCGCGCGAAAAAGAAAAAAGCCAAACAGAGCACCGACACCCACAACAAAAATGCCGAAAAGGACAAGGGCTAGGCTTGCAAACGGTCTAGGAGTGGTGTTTGAAATTTATTGAGCCATCGTAGGTGAGCTGCCAGCAGTTATTAGGATGTTGAGCACTCGATAGATAAAACTTATAATCAGCACAATCTGTGTTGTATCTTGACATTTTATATTGTGATAAGCTAAAAAATAAGTATATTTGCACTCAAATTGAATAAGATATGAAAATACAGATTATAAATGGTCCAAATCTGAATCTGTTGGGGATGAGGGAGCCTGATATTTATGGTAGTGACTCATTCAGTGAGTATCTTGAATTGCTAAAGAAGCAATTTGCAGATATTGAATTCTCATATTTTCAAACCAACATCGAAGGCGAGATAATAAATAAAATTCACGAAGCTGGTTTTGGCTGCGATGGTATAATATTGAATGCCGGGGGATATACGCACACCTCTGTGGCAATTAGAGATGCAATAAAAGCAGTTGCGGCCCCAACTGTGGAGGTGCATATCTCAAATGTACATTCGCGCGAAGAGTTTCGTCACAAGTCTATGCTCTCAGCAGTTTGCAAAGGTGTCATAGCAGGCTTTGGGCTACATTCATATCATTTAGGTGTGCAGGCACTTATTTTATCAAACACAAAATCCTGCTAAACGTTTAATAACTCAATAAAAAAATAGAAAACTAATTGTAATATGCTTAAACATACAAAAATTGTTGCAACTGTATCTGATCAAAGGTGTGAAGTTTCGTTCATCAAATCATTATTTGATGAGGGAATGAACGTGGTTCGTATGAATTCGGCACACCTTGATGAGGAGGGCTTTAAAAATATAATAAGAAATACTCGTGCAGTTTCTGATAGGATAGGTATTTTAGTGGATACCAAAGGACCCGAAATCAGAACGACTGTTGCCCAAGAGAATATAGTTTTGTCAATAGGCGAAAGAGTGAAAGTATCGGGCAATGTTGACACTATTTCAACCAAAGAAAACATAAATGTGTCGTATCCTCACATCGTCAGAGATATGAATGTGAACGACAGGCTACTAATTGATGACGGTGAGACTGAATTGAAGGTGATTGAGAAGCATGACGACTACTTGCTATGTTCGGTGGAGAACGACGGGGTGGTTGGCAGCCGCAAAAGCGTTAATGTGCCTGGTGTTAGAATCAATCTTCCATCCATCACGGAGCGCGACAAGAAATTTATTGCTCTAGCTCACGAAAATAATGTTGATTTCATAGCTCACTCTTTTGTTAGAAACAAAGAGGATATCTTGGCAGTGCAAGAAGTGCTGGACGAGCTGGGTAGCGAAATAAAAATCATTGCAAAAATCGAAAATCAAGAGGGCGTAGATAATGCTGAAGAGATTATCAAGCATGCATACGGCATCATGGTGGCTCGTGGCGACTTAGGAATTGAGGTTGCTCAGGAAAAAATTCCTGCAATACAGCGCAAT
>JAAYFB010000277.1 GCA_012728465.1 Proteiniphilum sp.
GTTTCATAATTTGTATATATAGATATTTTATTAATATAATTTCTTAAGTTATTCTTTTTTACTTTTCCTCGATTTAGTCATGCCTTGAGTAATTCTATCAAGAACAATAGCCAAAATAACAACAGCAATACCTCCCTCAAATCCTAGACCAATTTTCATCTGAGTAATTCCCTTTAGAACTACCTCACCTAGTCCACCTGCAGCAATCATTGCAGCAATAACAACCATGGATAATGACAACATTATGGTTTGATTCACCCCTGTAAGGATCGTTGGTAGAGCTAAAGGCAGTTGCACCTTAAGCAACAACTGGCTTCTTGTAGCCCCAAATGACTGAGTTGCCTCCACTATATCCTCAGGCACTTGTCTTATACCTAAGCTAGTGAGCCTCACCACGGGTGGCATTGCAAATATCACTGTGGCAAATGCTCCAGGAACTGCACCCAATCCAAAAAACAATACTGCGGGAATTAGATAAACAAAAGCTGGCATCGTTTGCATAAAATCTAAAATAGGACGTAGCACACTATCTGCTCTATCACTATTTCCAGCCCATATTCCTAAAGGAACCCCAAATACTAGAGCTATAAATGTAGATGATAAAACCAGTGCTAGTGTATCCATTGTTTCTTGCCAATATCCCATAAAATAGATAAGCAGTAATCCTAATAGAGTAAATATAGCCATACCCCTGCCCGACTTAAACCATGCTAGCAAAGCCACTAATGCTATTGTAATGTAAAATGGTATGCCAAATAGAGCTATCTGAAAAGTTTCAATAAATCCACCTATCACCATGCTTAGGGCATCAAAAAAACCACTAAGATTATCCGTAAGCCAATTTATGGCTATTTCTATATATTTTCCTATATTAATCATTCTACTTGCGAGTTTTCAATTATTTCATTTATTTCTGTTCTCCCCATTCCTGTCATCTCAATTACAAGCCATTGTAAAGGAAGCAAACCTATCACTTTATTTTTGTCATCTACTATAGATATCGGCGAGTTGGTTTTCATCATCAATGGCAGCAACTCCTCAATTATGGCATCTGGTCCTACTGAGAGATTATCGGTACGAATAGCACTTTCAATAGTTTTAATATTTTCGTTAAGTAGCTTTGTTAAATCTTTAAGATGAACTTCGCCAATTAACTGACGCTCTTCATTGACAACTGGAAGACTTGTAAGGTTTCGTTGCCTCATTTTTCTTATTACCACAGCAGGCCCCTCTTTAGGGAAGCGTGCCAAGATTGGGTTTTTAAGCATAATTGACGATACGGGTACAATTTTAGTTCTATCTACACTCTCCACAAAATCCTCAACATATT
This sequence comes from Proteiniphilum sp., assembly GCA_012728465.1. Classification (GTDB taxonomy): domain Bacteria; phylum Bacteroidota; class Bacteroidia; order Bacteroidales; family Dysgonomonadaceae; genus Petrimonas. The sequence continues at coordinate 1,331 of JAAYFB010000277.1, forward strand.
CGTTAGCTGGGTTTGTAAGTATCTCCTCAGGTGTGCCAACTTGCACGATTTCTCCATCGCGCATAATTGCAATTCTATCACCCAGCTTAATTGCCTCATTCAAATCGTGAGTAATAAATACTATTGTCTTTTTCATCTTTTGTTGCAAATCAATAAGCTCATCTTGCATCTGCACACGAATAAGTGGGTCAAGTGCCGAAAAAGCTTCATCCATAAGTAGTACTTCTGGATCATTAGCCAATGCTCGTGCCAGTCCCACACGCTGCTGCATCCCTCCCGAAAGATCACTTACCATCATGTCTTCGTATCCTTCTAGTCCTACTAGGTTCATACTATTAATGGCCTTGGTTCTTCTTTCATCCTTATCTACACCTTGCAACTCTAATCCAAAAGATATATTATCTGCAACTGTTCGATGTGGTAATAGACCAAAGTGTTGAAATACCATTGCCAACTCTTTACGTCTTATATCCATCAATTCCTTTTCGTTTGCCCTAACAATATCACGACCGTTAATTAAAACTCTGCCGTGTGTTGGCCTCACAAGCTTATTAATACACCTTAATAGTGATGACTTTCCGCTTCCCGATAGCCCCATGATAACAAATATCTCACCTTCATTAATAGAAAGACTTGCATCCTGAACTGCAACGGTACAGCCTGTTGTTTTTAAAATTTCGGCTTTGCTTTTTCCCTGTTGTAGGTGGCGGTAAGCTCGCTCTTTCTCTCTCCCAAAGATAAGGAAGAGATTTTCTATCTCTATTTTGCTCATAGTTATAATTGTTCTCTATATCTATAAATTTTGTCTTTATTAAAAGTAGTACCCAAGATTAAGATTAAGTCGTGCACTCCACGATTTAGAGTTTGCTTCTTTCGCAAAAGCATCTGTCCATTCATCACCTAACCATGCATGGTTCCTACCCATTGCATAATCAAGATATGTATAAATAGGGCCCATTGTTAACATCGCACCTGTTACATTCTGATAACTATTTGTTGTTTCTGCAACTCGTTTATCCATCATACCGAAATCATTATATATTTTGATTTCATCCAAAATTCCTTTATTAATGGGAATGCTATACGCAATACCTACTGTGTAGGTGTCACCTTTGGCAACAATATTGTAGGGAGAGCCATATGCACCCATTTCGATAATATCTTTTTGTTCATCTTCATTTTTGGGCAACATATTATATGTTGTAAATTGCGCCTTAAGATTCCAGCGTCCTATATCCATCAAATAATGAAATGCGAATGCCGTACGCGCACCCATCTTTTCAGTATCGATGTTATAAATTCCTCCAACTTGTGCAGATGCACCAAGTTCAGCATTAAGATACTCATTGCGCCATCTGCGAGCAATGCGCATATTTCCTTGATTCATCTCTTTGTTTCGCCCCACAATGTCATAGCTATATCTAGATGAGGACAGACCTTCAGATGAATGGAATGATAAGATATCGGAATTTTTATAAAATGCCGCGGCTAAACTCCATTTATCATCAGCATAAGAGTACTTTATACCCATATCGGCATCATCCTCCATGCCCAAATAATAGTTAATACTAAAAAAATAGCTATTTGAATTGTATGGCATTAAGCCAAAAGGAATAGTATTTAATCCTAGCTGTAATTGGTGCTTATCGTCAAACTGATAACCCACCCATCCATGCTTTAACATGGATCCTCCCGAAGACTTAGAATAAAATCGATATTCCGCATCAAAAATAATATTTTTGTAGCCACCATTGGCATTTAGCCTAAAAACATCAAAGCCAAACTGACCTGCAGTGTTTTTGCTTTCTTGTATCCAATCAGAATAGTTGTAATTGAATCGTAACGCTCCACCTAAACTCACTTCAGGTTTGTCTTGAGCATAAATTGATAACGTAGTAAAAATTAATAGTAAGATTAGTGCAATCGCACCGTCCTTAAAGTACATATTGTTTTGATTTATATTTGTAATTCTGGCAAAAAGCACAGAATGATTATTGATTAGTGATAAAAAGGCAGGGAAATTGTGATATTGTAAATGCCAACTTGCTAAAAGACGACAAAAGAGGAAAGAAATGTATCGCTTTATCACAAATAATCTTAGCAAAGATATATATTTTAGGCTGCCCTTCCAAATAATTTTATCATTTATTATAAAATGCAACTTTTTACACCACACATAACCACCTATCATATAGCACCATGGCACGCATTTAACACATAGTAAATATGCAGCCATCTTGTTTCATAAAATCCAGTTTATTGAAACAAATTACTTGAAAAGAGATAAATAAAAAGAGATAGATATTTTTTTACTACCTTTGTTATATGAGCGATACATACAATACAATAGAGCAAATGGCAGAAGGATACCTAACTGAAAAGAAAAGTAAGTTTATATCACTTATATTTCCTGTACAAAATACTGATCAAGTAAAAGACATATTGGATGAATATCGAAAAAAATATTATGACTCACGACACATATGTTGGGCTTATATGTTAGGACAATATCGCGATGAACATAGATATAATGATGATGGAGAACCATCTGGAACTGCTGGTCGCCCCATAATGGGACAAATCAACTCTCGCGAACTAACCAATGTACTTATACTAGTAGTTAGATACTTTGGTGGAACATTATTGGGAACTGGAGGTCTAATAAAGGCATACAAGGAGGCTGCTGAAGAGGCAATAAGTAATGCCGAGATAGTTCAAAAAACAATAAACGAAACCCTGACAATACACTTTGAGTACCCACTTCTAAATGACGTTATGCGTGTTCTCAAACAATTTGAGGAAGTGTCGTGGGAGCAAGACTTTCAAGAAAGTTGCAAGATGCACTTAAAGATAAGAAAATCACTTTTCACTCGTCTAAAAGATAATATCACTCAAATTTATGGTGTGGAGTTAGAGGATGAAAGTGATGAATAATTTATCAATCATATAAGCTCATTTGTGAATCAATAATTATTAAATCACTACTCAAAGCTCAGAAACTATAACTTAATAACCTACCACATCTAATTCATTAATTAATAACAAAACTTGAAAAAATTCTTTTTACATCCACAAAATCACTACTTTTGCAAACTATAAGTGAAGTAGAACCTCCTATTATGGAGATAAAATATAAGTTGAATGGCAAAAAATTTGGTGATTGTCGAGTCGCCTGCTAAAGCAAAAACAATAGAAAAGTTTTTGGGTAGCGACTTCAAAGTGATGTCGAGTTATGGACATATTCGAGACCTTAAGAAAAAAGATTTTAGTATAGATATTGAAAATAATTTTGAACCCGTTTACGAAATTCCAGACGATAAAAAGAAGGTAGTATCGGAATTAAAATCAGCTTCAAAAAAAGTTGAAACTGTATGGCTAGCCTCGGATGAGGACCGCGAAGGAGAAGCCATATCATGGCACCTATACCATGCTTTAGGACTAGAGGGAAAGAATACTAAGCGTATCGTATTTCACGAAATCACAAAAACTGCTATTCAGGAGGCTATAAAAAACCCCAGAGATATTGACAACAATCTTGTGGATGCTCAACAGGCACGACGTGTTTTGGATAGAATTGTAGGCTTCGAACTATCTCCAGTTTTATGGCGTAAGATTAAACCATCACTTTCAGCTGGTCGTGTTCAATCAGTATCCGTTAGACTTATAGTAGAGCGAGAACGCGAAATACAAAACTTTGTAAGTGAAGCAGCATATCGAATCATTGCCATTTTCACGAAAGAAGAAGATGGACAGACACATGAAATAAAAGCTGAATTTAATAAGAGACTAAAAACAAAAGAAGAGGCACTTGATCTTCTTGAAAAGCTTAGGACATCTACATTTACTGTAGAAGATGTAACAACCAAGCCAGGCAAAAAATCTCCAGCTGCACCATTTACCACTTCAACACTTCAACAAGAAGCCTCTCGAAAGCTTGGTTTCTCAGTAGCGCAAACAATGCGTGTTGCACAATCCCTTTACGAATCGGGACGTATTACATATATGAGAACCGACTCTGTTAATCTTTCGGGATTAGCAATAAATACGGCTAAAGCAGAAATTATAGAACAATATGGCGAGAAATATTGGCAAGTAAGACAATATAGCACAAAATCAAAAGGAGCACAAGAGGCTCACGAGGCTATTCGTCCAACTTACTTGAATGAGCATGATGCTGGTACAACTCAGCAAGAGAAAAGGCTATACAACCTAATATGGAAACGAACCATAGCTTCTCAAATGGCAAATGCTGAACTAGAACGTACAACTGCTACAATTGGTATTTCAAATGCAGACGGCAAATTTGTAGCTAGTGGTGAGGTTATAAAGTTTGATGGTTTCTTGCGTGTTTATCTTGAAGGAACTGATGATGAAGACTCAGAAACCGATGAAGGACTTTTACCACCCATGAAAGCTAATGACTTGCTAAATATGCAAAATATTACAGCTACTGAACGTTTCACACAACGACCAGCACGTTATACCGAGGCTTCGTTGGTTCGCAAAATGGAGGAGTTGGGTATTGGACGCCCATCAACATATGCGCCTACTATTTCTACTATTCAAAATAGAGAGTACGTTGAAAAAACAACAGTAGAAGGCACTGAAAGAATATACAATATCCTTACTCTTGAAGGTGGCAAGATTAAAGATAAAGACAAAAAAGAGATTTACGGTTTAGACAAAAATAAGCTCGTACCTACTGACATTGGCATTGTAGTAAATGACTTTTTAGTAGAATATTTTCCAAAAGTAGTAGATTATCATTTTACTGCCGATGTGGAA